>JABMPO010000016.1 GCA_013203015.1 Fidelibacterota bacterium | reverse complement strand
TGCCAAGCTTTTAACATCACACAAACTTTCTTGGAGGTACTATGCGTCGTATCAGCTATAAATTAATATCCTTAACTCTAATGTTAATGCTTCTTGTTCCTGTGGTTGCTCAGGAAGAAGAGGGCACAACCAGCGCCCTGGCAGGTTACACATTAGGATTGAATTTCGGTTACCCTGTTGTAACTGGTGAATATTTTAAAGATGCTAGCGGACCAATTGTTGGCATTGTCGGAAATACTCCCTACGGCTTTGCTGTTGGCCCCTTTAACGTGGGCGTCGGTTTTGGCGTTGAGTCATTCATGGCAGATAATGCTCAGATCGGAGTATATGGATCTGTAAATACTACTCTTTATGTAACTCCCTATGGCCCCGTCAGTTATTATGGAGGTGCAGGTTATTATGGCGGTTTAGGACTTGTCGGCGGAGTAACATTCGATTACATGGTCCCCAATATGCCCTTGGTAGTAAAACCATACCTGCGTGGTACATTCATGACTAGTGCAGCCGAAGTTGGTGACGAAAATAAAGCATCATACTATGTGAACATTGGTGTGATGGCGCTCTACGATATTTCTACTTTGTTTTAAAGCGTAACTTAAGATTATTAGAAAAAAAGCCTCGATTTTATCGGGGCTTTTTTTTGTCAGTGATGGCGTGCTTGTATACGGAGAAAGGAGGCAGGAGACCGGAGACTGAAAAACAGAAACATGGTACAAGGGACGAGCGACCTGAAACAAAGAATGGAGAACGGAAAACCGGAGTTAGGATACAGGGGTTAGGGGTCATAAAAACATAGAGCTGAGATTATGTTCTAGGTTCTTCGCACGTGCAACTCATTGTCTCCACCAAAAAAAATCCCCGCAAACAGTGATTTGAATGCGGGGGAAATGGGAACTAATAATTGGGTGACGGGTTATCGTTGCTCGTCACTTAATACTGTTATTTTTGTTCTTTGTACCTTGTCCGTATTTCCTAGTTCAGATTATACCCAAAGCCCCATACCAGCTGTGCTTTAAAAAACAGGGATCCTTTAGGTTTATCAATTACGCCATCGATTTCAGCATTACCAATTGGATAATTGGAATAGCCAACCTCAAGAATACCGTATTTTAAAAACCATTGAAAAGAGGTGACAAGTAACGAGTGACAAGTGACAAGCGTTGACGGGAAATGGGTGTCTTTTGTTCCGGGAGAAGCCCAGGTAGTATTCAGATTATTACTGCCTTTCTCCAAATAAGTGTACTGGGCGTGTAATCGCCAATCATCTTTTGGCCAGAAATCAAGTTGTCCTGCAATCGATCGGCAGTCAGAGCCGTATTTATAACCAATTGGATAGCCACGGTTTTGCCATGAAGTAAATTGACCGTGGTGGATATAAGTCCAGCTATCAATACTGGTGTATTCTAATTCGAATGACAGTTCATGCCCCCTGAAAACTCTGCCCCCATCCAAACCGACTTTATAGCCCAGGGCATGGGGGGTAGTATTTTTATCAACCTGATAGTCATCAAGAATAAATTCAAAATAGGTGGACAGATTGGGCTTAAACAGATAGCGACCATTTAAGAAAATAATTGAATTGTCATTATCCGGATTTGTCGTTTCATCCCCTTCCAGGGCAGTAAAGAAATAGGGGATTGCCGGATTGAGATAAAATAATTCGAGGCTGCGGTTGACACCGGTATAGATAATTTGATCACCAATTTCAAAGGTCCATTTACTATCGTTAGGATGCCAGGTTATTCGATGTCCGGCAATATAACGTTTTATTTTATTATCGTTGTTGGTATCCGGTATAGACAGATACTCGGAACTGAGCTGACCGGAAAGCAATTCCAGCTTAAAAGCACTGATAGTGAAACGGGCGGAAATATGATCGTAGGCTGGGAAATAGCCTGATTGGATAATGGAAGATTGCACGGATTGTCCCCAGCGTACCGGAGCACGGCCATAACGAACTTCCATTAAATCATTTTGATAACGCAGATAGGCTTGAGCTATTCGGGTACTCATACCGGCGCGTTCGTAATTTGCCCCAAGGTGCTCAACGCCATAAGCACTGTTGACTATTGGCTGTTCAATATATAATAATAAGCCCTGCCAACGGCTGGCTGACCAAATTCTGATTTGATTATCAGGTATACCTGATGTGCTCTTCAATTGCGGTAAAAATCTAATGTATGCATCTTTTTCTGATATCTGGTAAAGACAAGAATCACTATCACTATTGGCTGAAAACACAGCCGGATTATGAGTCATTCTGAATTGATGCTTTGCGAATAGATAAAGCGGATCATCGGTTGACAATAAAAAATCACCTGCTTGGAGTGTTATTACACATATAGTGGTGATTAATAGCAGTTTGATGATATTAATTGTATTTACGTGCTTTATTGGGATACAAAAAGGTTGTCATTCTGATAAACCGCCTAAGCGGTGAAGAAGAATCTCAAACATGTGTCAGTGGTAAAAATACTCTGTTTTGTTATATAACATTTGTTTGAGATCCCCTGCTTTCTGCAGGGTCTTCGCTACGCTTCAACTTCATCCTACCGGATTCAGGATGACAATTGTCTTTTTTCATTTAAACCAATCTTTGGCCAGATCATCCCAGGATGGGTTTTTCTCTTCAATTAATGCCACTTTCTTCTTGCGAAGCCAGCCTTTAATTTTCTTATCATATCCTATGGCAGCAGCCACATCATCCGTATCTTCATACCATACCAGTTTGTGGATATTATACTTTTTTGTGAAACCCTCTACTAATTTGTTTTTATGCTGGTACATGCGGGTTTCCAAGTCACCTGTTACACCGGTATAGAGAACTTTTGAAATACTCGCCATCATGTAAACATAGTATGTTTTACTCACTTGATTAAAAAATTGTCATCTGATAAACCGCCTAAAGCAGTGAAGAAGAATCTCAGGCCTGTGTCAGTGGTAAAGCCCTGTTTTGTTATATAATATTTGCTTGAGATTACCCGACATAAGTCGGTGTTTCCGCTACGCTTCGACTTTATTTCACTCAGGATAACAAGAACGGGTAATTCAAGCCCGGAAAGAGGTGGTGTCGATATCCCAATCCAGGTTACTTTTTTTATTCATATAATCTTTTGGTTCGTATTCTGGCACTGCTTCTTTCAGACCACTTTTAATTGTGTCGGAATCAAAAGATTTGGCAATTATTACAAGTTTTTCAATAGTATTTTTCAACTCGGACCACAACAATCGATGATTGCCATTTCTGAGAATCATTATTTTATAATGCTCGGTTTTACTGCTCTTTTCACCGCTGATGATCAATTCTTCAAATAATTTTTCACCGGGACGAACACCTGTATAAACAATTGGAATATCTTTTTCCGGTTCCAGGCCGGAAAGCCGGATTAAATCATAAGCCATATCTCTAATATTAACCGGTTTCCCCATATCCAAAACAAATACTTCGCCACCGTCTCCGAGCGCACCGGCTTGTAATATCAACTGGGCTGCCTCTGGTATTGACATAAAATACCTGATCATATCAGGGTGAGTAATCCGAACCGGACCGCCACTCTTGATTTGATTCTGAAAAATGGGAATGACACTGCCGGAACTGCCAAGGACATTACCGAACCGGACTGCCATAAACACTGTATCGGATAATTGGTTAATACTCTGAATCATCATCTCCGCCAGCCGTTTGGTAGCACCCATTACATTTACCGGATGGACGGCCTTATCAGTGGAAACCAGTACAAATTTTTCAACCTTAGATTTATTGGCAACATTTATCAGATTGAGAGTACCAAAAACATTGGTAAGCACGGCCTCCCGGGGATAGCGTTCCGTGATCGGGACATGCTTATAGGCTGCGGCATGTAAAATCACCTGGGGTTTGAAATCATTGCAAAACCGCGACAACCAGTTTTTATCACGAATATTACCCAAAACAAAACGAATAGACGTTCTCGAATGCACTGTATTTAATTCTTGCTCAATCGTAAATAAATTATATTCGCTATTATCAAGCAACAATAACATGGCAGGATCAAAATTCAAACATTGTCGCACCAGCTCAGAGCCAATTGATCCACCGGCTCCGGTAACCAACACCCGCTTACCTTTTAAAAATTTATCAATAGAATTCATATCCAGTTTCACTTCAGCGCGGCCCAGCAAATCATTATATGAAACATCGCGGATCGTGCTGAGTGAAATACTACCATCTAATAATTCGGTTAAGCTGGGGACTGTTTTGTATCTTTTTCCGGTATTTTTGCAATATTTCACAATCCGCCGCATCTGATCGCCGGTGGCTGACGGCGCTGTAATCAGTAGTTCATCATACGGCCGGGTAATGTTTTCCAGATCAGCTACGGTGCCGAGAATTTTATAGCCATGCAACATGGCTCCGTGTTTTATGGGATTATCATCCATAAAGCCGACAATTGAATAGGGCGAAGACGATGAATTAATAATCTCCCTGGCAATTTTCTCACCGGTTTGACCTGCTCCGATTAAGATTAAGCGTTTCAGGGGTTGATCATTTTTATAATTCGTTTCCTGGTGCCGGTTGGAAAAATATAAGCGAACGGAAATCCGGATAAAACTGATTAGCATGATTGTTATTAAAAAATCCAGAAAAAAGATTGACCTGGGAAATCCGGTAAAACCGCCGGTAAAAGCAAATAATAAGATTAATACTAATGACGCGCTGGCAGCAGATTTAGCAATATTGATCACATCCCATAAACTGGTGTAACGCCAGATGCCGCGATAAAGACCAAACAGGTAAAAACTCACAAGTTTTACCGCAATAAAAATGGGCAACCAGATCAGATAGAAAGAGCCGTAACCGGCAGGTAAGGAAAAGTCAAATCGTAATAAAAAGGTAGTAAAAAAACTTATTACAATAGCAATAAAGTCAATACTCAAGAGCATCCCCAAGCGACTTTTACCAGATAAACCTTTATACATTAGTTATGCTCACAACATTGATCATTTCAGATATTTTACCTCTATCCCTTAATTGAATTTCAGATACCGACGGGAATATATCAAGTACTAAGATTAGATAAAATGATGTCAATCACTTATCTATCCAATAACAACAATAAAAAAATCCTAAAATTGGCTATTACATGGGCAAGACCATAAGGTATTAACCCAATTTCATACCACTATTGCTAAAATGGACTTTCAGCATTTATGTCCTCCGTTCGAATGACGTCTCCCCTGGAATCAGGGAGAATGGGCGCGCTCGATGCAAGCATCGAGTAATTCTTCGGATTAATCTGGATATTTCTGACGAACGGCTAGTGTGACACGCCATCCATACCCAGTACTTTAAAGGCTGTAAGAATAATGATCTTAATATTCAGAAGCAGTGATCGATTATTTAGATAATATTGATCATAACTTACTTTGATCGGGATACTTAATTCATCCCGGCCATTGACCTGAGCCCAACCGGTAATTCCAGTTATAAGTGCCTTTTTCATAATTCTAATTCCTGTTGCATAATTCAAACAACTCGTACATGCTCCATTAAGAAATTCTTTCCTATTGTAGAAAGCAGAAAATCAAATCAACAATCCGTTCAACTTTTTATTAAAAACCAGTATAGCGCTTATATTAACTATCATAAAATTGTACAATACTGTTTCACGCGCCACAAACATAATCATTCAGCTACAAGCTTTTACGAGTGTTTGGGCAATTTATAAAAATGATTTGATTGGATTTTGGTGTCATTAATTAATTTATTGGTAAGGCTGGAGAAGATTAGGAAATGGATTAATAGAAAGAACGGAGAACGGAAACCGGGGGACGGAAGCTGGAGGAAGAAGGGGTCAATTTGGCAAATATTGAATGCTTGATTGTGGATGAAACAACAATCTCATTTTTTCGTGCCTGGTTCATGATTTACTCCAACTTCCAAAACCTATGACCCAAAATCCGTTGTTTGCCATTTACCCGTTCACTCCGGCCGATTCTGGGGTTAACAACATCAAATTCCGCACCAGCGAATTCAGATCCAAATCAACACCATTCCAACCGCGGGCAATCATTTCCCGGGCACGACAAATTTCTTTGTATTTACCGGTCCATTGCTTGCGGTCAGCCAGGATGAAATCAATTAATTCCAACGCCAGGCCTAAATGCAGACGTTGCTGCTCCCAATGTTCCGACCGGCTAATCGCCCGGTTCAGTTCATTGCAAACCAGCAATAGCTGTTGATGGCGCGGAAAACTAGAAAACCGACTAACCAGTGATTTATAATAAAGTCCCATTACTTTGGCAAAACCACTTTTTCTCCCGGTGCCAAGATTAATTGTTCCGCCAATTGACGAATTCTAATACGGATCGATTCATTTTCCACCTTCATGCTGTTATTATCCAGCCGGGGTCGGATATTAATAAACGATTCGTATTCTACCCGATCATCGGGGTCGTTTTCAGAATAAAAATTTACACCCCATAAATTGTCCTGGCGGGAACCACTCTCAAGCAAAAGTTCTTCACCATCGGCATGGAGTTCCCCGCCAATTGCTATCAATCCCTGATCTATATCCGCAACAAATTTTACAAAATACTTAAATGTTTTCTGGCAAAGTGTGCGTAATTCTTCCAGGCTGATTTTTGATTCTATGATCCGTATTGTCAACTCAACAGAATTTTATTTTTAGACATAGATCGGGTATCTTATCCCTATCACCTTGGGTAGTAACCAGCCGACACCGGATTAGGTAGATGCATTGACGAGAAAAAGGGAGAAAAGAAAACCGGAGGATGGAGAAGAGTCACTTAAACCGTTTAATCCGTGTTTGAATTAAAATATATAGCAATTCAAATATTTTTGGGGTTTTCCGTTCTCCAGTCTGCGATCTCCCATCTCCGGCCTGCGCCTGCTACTTCTTTTTGCTGTCACTATAATAATGATAATACTGATAGTAATAATAATATGAGCCGTAGGAACTCTTGGATGTAACGGCATTCAGCACAATACCGCCCAGGGGCGCTTCAACGTTTTGTAAGGCCAACAGGGTACGATTGAATGCCCCCTTGTCAGTTCCCCCGGATTTAACAACCATTACGATCAGGTCGATCTCTTTCGATATCATGGTTGCATCGGTAACAGCAACGAGCGGCGGCGAATCGAGCAGGATCATATCCCATTCTGCTTCTAGCTTAGCGATCAGATCCATCATGCGCTCAGAACCCAGCAATTCGGAAGGATTGGGGGGAATCACGCCGGCGGAAACAATATATAGATTTTCGATTTCCGTTCTTTTTACCAAGGAATTAAAATCGTCTGTTGCACCGGAAAGATAATGGGTGATACCGGGATCACGGCTGAGATTAAATGCTCGGTGAATAACCGGACGCCGCAAATCGGTGTCCATCAGTAATGTTTTTTTTCCAAGATTGGCGTAGGTGATAGCGAGATTCGCAATTGTCGTTGTCTTGCCCTCACCGGGTCCGGGGCTGGAAACCAAAATTGATTTTATTTGATTGCCTGCCGATGAATACATCAGGCTGGTCCGCAGGCTGCGATA
>JABMPO010000165.1 GCA_013203015.1 Fidelibacterota bacterium | reverse complement strand
GCTGGCCATGGAAGAAAATCGGCTGGCTCTGAAAGCACAATTGATCGAACTGAATTACCGTATCAAGCAATCCAAACGAAATTACGATACCCAGGCCGAACTGGCAGAAAAAAGTTTAATCGCCCAGCAACAGTTCGAAGCAGCCCAGGATGAATATGACTACCTGTTGCAAATGAGAGAATTGACCATGGAATCCCACCAGCAGGATTCGACCTTCCGGGAAGTGCAACTGGAACAATTGGAAGAATCGCTGGTGCGGATGGAAGCCAATCTGAAAATAGTGAAACAAAACTTAGACAACCTGACGATCAAAGCGCCCGTATCAGGTCAACTAACATCACTAAACGCCGAAATCGGCGAATCAAAGAATCGTGGCGAACGGTTGGGGCAGATCGATGTGCTGGATGGCTTCAAACTGCGGGTCAATATTGATGAATATTACATATCACGAGTTTCGATTGGACAAACAGGCACCTTCACTTTCGCCGGTGATCAATACAAACTGGCGGTTAAAAAAGTTTACCCGGAAGTGCTGAATGGCCGTTTCGAGGTTGATATGGAATTTGTGGGCGAGGAGCCGGAAGGTATCCGTCGGGGGCAGTCCCAACACATCCGCTTGGAGCTGGGTGATCCCTCGGAGGCTCTTTTACTGGCGCGGGGCGGGTTCTTCCAGAAAACCGGCGGCCAGTGGGTTTACTTGCTGGATGAGTCCGGCAATTTCGCCGAGAAACAGCCAATCCGTCTGGGACGTCAGAACACCGACGTATTCGAAGTTCTGGAAGGCTTGAATCCCAGTGATCAGGTGATCACTTCATCCTATGATACTTTTGGCGATATTGACAAACTGGTGATCGGAGAATGAAATTATTCCGTAGGGACAACACTTGTTGTCCTCATAAAATATGTTCAAAATACATTACCATTTCTATTAATTGATACAAGTGAAAACAGGAGCTAATAATGATCAAAACTAACAATCTGATGAAAGTATTTACTACTGAGGAAGTCGAAACAACGGCTTTAAATAAAGTCAACTTGGAAGTAAAACAAGGTGAATTCGTAGCCATCATGGGTCCTTCCGGTTGCGGAAAATCAACTTTATTGAATATCCTGGGACTATTGGATAATCCCAGCGATGGTGAATTTCATTTTCTCGATCAGGAAGTATCCAATTACAGTGAGCGGCAGCGGGCTAATCTGCGCAAGGAAAACATCGGTTTTGTTTTCCAGAGCTTTAATCTGATCGACGAATTAACAGTTTATGAAAATGTTGAGCTACCATTGCTTTATCTGGGTGTTTCCGTCGCCGACCGTAAAACCAAGGTCAATAAAGTACTCGAGAATATGGGGATCGCCCATCGCAGCGGACACTTCCCGCAACAATTATCCGGTGGTCAACAGCAACGGGTAGCTGTTTCCCGGGCACTGGTTTCCGATCCAAAAATCATCCTTGCTGACGAACCTACCGGTAATCTGGATTCCGCCCACGGTGATGAAGTCATGAAACTGATGACGGAACTTAATGACAGCGGCACCACAATCGTGATGGTTACACACTCCCCGGCCTACGCCGAATATGCCCATCGGAGCGTTCATCTGTTTGACGGTCAGATTGTAACCGAAAAGTTTAACGGTAAATTTCACGTATAGTACAGCAATAGTTGTAAATCACCGTTGTATTTGAATCAATTTGGCATGAGGTACCTCTAATGATGTTTCGAAATTATCTGAAAACCACGTTCCGCAATCTCTGGAAAAGGAAGGTGCATTCGGTGATAAATCTGCTGGGCTTGTCGGTTGGTATGGCCAGCTTTATCCTGATTGTAGCCTGGGTGGCTAATGAACTCAGCTTTGATCGCTTCCACACTAAAGCCGACCGGATTTACCGCCTGTGTTTGGAAGCGGACTTGGGAACCCATCTTAAAGCGCCCATAACTAATGGTCCTGCCGGACCGGCGATAGCGGAACTATATCCGGGAGTGCTAAATGCGGTCCGAATTACCGGACCTGATAATGTAGCGGTCAAGTATGAAGATCGTCAATTTTCTGAAGAAAATATCACTTACGCCGACCAGGATTTTTTCCAGGTCTTCTCTTTCCCTTTACTCCAGGGTAATCCGGCCACTGTCCTAGAGGCGGTTAATACGGTTGTTATTGCCGAGGCCATGGTATCTAAATATTTCGATGATATTGATCCAATTGGTAAGATTATTAAGGTTGGTGGAGTCGACTATACTGTAACTGGAATCATGGCAGATTTTCCCCGAAATTCACAACTCCAGCTCAATATGCTCTGCTCCTTTGAAACCCTGGCCAAATTGAATCCGCAACGGGTGGAAGAATGGATGGCATTCTCCATGGGAACTTACCTTTTGTTAGCAGAGAACGTTGATCCGGAGGCCCTGGAAGCGAAATTCCCCGAGCTGGTGGATGCTCACCTGGGTCCGATTATGAAAGCAATTGGCGGGTCGATTGAATTCTGGCTACAGCCCATGACAGATGTCCATCTCTATTCCGACATGGCCATTGATGTGGATAATAACGGTAATATCGTTTACATTTATTTATTCTCAGCAGTTGCCTTGCTGGTCCTCCTGATGGCCTGCTTCAACTTTATCAATCTCTCCACTGCCCTGGCCGCCCTGCGTGCCAAGGAAGTTGGTATCCGAAAAACCCTGGGAGCTGATCGCAAGCAGTTGATGGTCCAATTCCTCAGCGAATCGGTTGTGTTGAGTTTACTGGCAATCATTTTGACGATATTATTGCTGGAAACATTCTCTGGTAATATCCAGACCCTGAGCGCCTATAATATGGATCTGCCATATTTCCAATTATGGTGGCTGATTCCCGCATTACTCAGCCTGGCTTTACTTACTGGTTTGTTGGCCGGAGCATATCCCGCATTTTACCTATCGGCTTATGAGCCGAATGAAATTCTGGGCAGTAACCTCAAACGCGGCGCTGCTAATTCCAGATTGAGACAGATTCTGGTGGTGTTCCAGTTTGCAACCACAATCATGTTATTAATCGGAACAGCGACTATTGTCCGTCAGATCAACTATGTCAATAATAAACCTATGGGTTTTTCCAAAGATAATATCCTTTTTATTACCGACACCGATCAGCCGGGCATTCCACCGATTCAGTTGTTGCGTGATGAATTCAGCCGAGTCCCGGGGGTCTCCGAGGCCACTGCTGCTTCCCATCTTCCCAGCATTGGCGTCCATAAAAGCATTTTCCTACCGGAAGGTTTCGCCCCGGAAGAAACCCAGACAATGGATTTTATAAGTATTGATGCCAATTATATGGCAGCTCTTGATATGAAGTTAGCCAGCGGCCGTAATTTCTCGGCTGATCTGGCAACCGACTCCAGTTCAGCCTGCATGATCAATGTAACCGCTGCCCAACGATTCGGTTGGGACGAGCCAATCGGCAAGAAATTTCATTTCAACAATATGCCTGGCAGCGATGAAGAACCCTATACAATGTCCGTGATCAGTGTGATCGACGAGTTTCATATGGCCAGCCTGCACGAACAGATACAACCAGTATTCGTTCAAT
>JABMPO010000164.1 GCA_013203015.1 Fidelibacterota bacterium | reverse complement strand
ATTGTATAAATTGCAATGAGTCAATACCGGGTTTGTTTTGATATATGAATTTCAACTATGTCAGAAAACGAGCTGCGCGTCATTTTTATCCCGAAAACTGCATTCAGGCGATTGAAAAATATATCGCTGATAACAGTCCAAATAACAATACAGCCAGACGTTATTTTGGAGCTATAGTTCCCCATGCCGGGTGGATATATTCCGGGGGAATTGCCGCTCGTACAATCCGAATTCTAGCGGATAATATCGCGCCCCAAAGCGTAATTGTATTGGGAGCAGATCATGCTGGAGTAGCTCAGCATTCGGTTCTCACTATTGGTGATTGGGAAACACCGCTTGGTAACATTTCCATCAACAGCGAGTTAGGCAATCACATCATTGATCAGTCATCGGACTTGATAATTGATGATATTCAACCTCATACCCGCGAACACTCAATCGAAGTAATTGCCCCTATGATAAAATATTTCTTCCCAAATATTTCGATTGTCCCAATTATTGTACGTCCTGATATCAGTAGTATCGAAGTGGGCAAAATAATTGCATCATCAATCGATAATGAGCAGAATATTATAGTTATTGCCTCGACTGATTTGACTCATTATGGATTGAGCTATGGATTTTCACCTGCTGGGCATGGTAAAGCTGGATTATCTTGGATGCACGATAATGATTCGAAAATGATTGATGTAATTCTGACCGGCACTGGTAATGAAATTTTGGAAGAAGCGGATCGGCACCGGAACGCTTGTGGAGCCGGTGCAATCGCGGCTTTAAAACAAATTGTAGGCAGCACAGGGCGGGGGAATGGCCGATTGATTGAATATTCAACAAGTTACGGGAATAATGATCCGACTGATTTTGATTTAGGAGTGGGATATGCCGGGATTGTATTTTAAGTAAATACTAGTCTCAAGAATAAATTGGACTGTTATATTAAGTTTATTTATAGCTGATTTAACCGGGGAATGAATAACGAGTTGTTAGTGCAAAGTTTTCGATATGGCCACCGATGCTTTTCCAATTAGTAGATCAACTTTGCTGTTACCGATTATAAAATCTTCCTTTTTATCAAACGTAAATCCTTGTGCTATATACCAGTCGATCGTTTTTGTGTTTTTGATAAATACGCCGAGCTGAATAACCTTAAATCCCTTTTTTTCAGCAATGTTAACACAAGATTGCAATAAATGCTTTCCGCAGCCTTGTTTCTGGAATTCTGGATTTACATACAGGGAAATAATATGGAAATACTTGTCTTTATATTTTGCGTCAGCTACAGAATAGCCCACGATTTTGTCATCAATTTTACAAACTAAACCAATATACTTTTCATAATACTGTTTTAGATTTCGATCGGAATATTGTGTTTTATGATAATTTTGTATATCAGCCCGATTAAGAAATGAACCATAGGCGTTGAACCAGGTTTGTAAGGCTAACTTCTTAATCTCAGGGAAGTCAGATTTATGCCAGATTGATACTTCCGGTTTATTTTTTTTCATGAGTGGATTTGGACCGTATTAAGAATTATTACCTGAATAATACAGCCCTGAAACTGTAATTGGAAAGTAAAATTTAGTAATTACCAAACTTAGTTTATATCATGTAATATAAAGTGGATGGCATGTATTTTGCCATTTGGATGTTGAGCGTATGAATTTGAATGACTGCATATGTAAATTTAATAACAATAACAAGACTGGCACTCTTATTTGGATAGAATTAGAAAAATATTGTAGTTGACAATTGTTAATTGGTATTGTCAGGTAAGCAAATGAAGGAATCTAAATCGAATATACCTGATCGGGATTTAAATATGGCAGAGAATTATAAAAATATTTCCCGGCGATTTGATTGTATCACGGAAAATTCTCCCAGCGGTATTTTTATTCTTAATCAGGAATTAGAAATCGAATATGTAAACCAAAAATTCTGTTTCATATTCGAACTTGCCGAAGCTAATCTGATTGGTCTGAAATTTATTGATTTATTTCCCGGGCAATTATGCAAAACACAGGTTTTAGATTGCCTGTCAGATGGTGCCAGTAATTCTGACAGAGCTTCTAGTTTTAATTTAGTTTCCAGTAGTGGTGATAAAACTCGTGTTCAAGTGAATTCTTCAATTATGGAAGATGTCGATGGTAATAAAATATATGTTGGTCACATTTTAGATATTACTAGTACTTGGCGTGCAAGTCAGTTACAGTACGCGGTTTTTGAAATTTCCCAGGCGGTCAGTACATCAACAAATCTTACAAGTTTATTCAAATCAATCCACTCGATTATGGGTTCGATTATCGATATTACGAATTTTTATATCGCTCTTTGTGATGAAGAACAGAGTGATCTGAATTTCCCGTATTATATCGATGAAAATGATGAACAGCCTGAACCTCAGAAATTTTCTAAAGGTCTCACTGAATACATAATTCGGTTAGGTGAACCCATGTTAATTACCGAGCAGGACATCTACAGTCTGGCCGATCAAGGGAAAATAGATTTGTTGGGAACACCATCAAAGATATGGATGGGTTCTCCATTAATTATTGATAATCGCACCATTGGAGCGGTGGTTGTACAAAGTTACAGCGATGAAAAATTGTATAATATGACCGATCTTGGTATACTTAATTATGTGTCCGAACAGATTGCGTTTTCGATCAGGAACAAAATAGCCAGCGATGCCCTTCAGCAGGAAAAATTTCATTTCGAAGAATTATTTCAAGGATCGCCAGAAGGAATTATTCTGGTCGATGAAAAAAGTAACATTCATCGAGTAAATAAGGAATTTGTTAATATTTTTGGTTATTCGACTGAGGAAGCTGTTGGAAAAAATATTGATGATTTAATTACAGACTCGTGGCAGAAAGAAGAAGCACAATCGATTACCAGACAAGTGGCTAATGGTGAAAGAGTAAAATTCGAGACCGTTCGATTTCGTAAAGATGGTAGTCCGGTTTATGTTTCAATTTTAAGCGCTCCAGTATTAAGAAAAGAGAAGCGACAAGCTGTTTATGCTATCTACCGTGATATAACCGATCGAAAAATGTGGGAGGAACAAATACGCTCTTCCGAAGAGAAATATCGTCGACTATCCGCACGCTTATCAGAAACCAATAATATGAAGGATTTATTGCTGGACGTTATTACTCATGATCTTAAAAATCCGGCTGGTGTAATCAGTGGAATGAGTGAGATAATCATATCAGAGTCTGATGACCCTTCTAGTATTGAATTGATCAAAGAATCAAGCGATAACCTGTTAAAGGTTATTGAGAATGCCACAACATTGTCAAAAATAACTTTCGGAGATGAGATAAAAAAAGAAGATATCAACCTGACAGAAATGATGATAGAAATTTCCAATGAATATTCAGCACAATTTTTAACGGCCGGGATTTCATTTATTAATAATCTTAAATCAGATTTGCAGGTAAGGGCAAATCCCATTATCGCAGAAATATTTCGTAATTACCTGAGCAATGCCATTAAATATGCTGCTGATGGGAAAAAGATCATTATTGATGATATAAGTAATTCAGGCACGGTTACAATCCGAGTCAGCGATTATGGAAAAACTATCGCCGAAGAAGATCGCAAATCAATTTTTCGTAGAAGTATCCAGCTTGCCAATACTGAAAAACGGGGACAGGGTTTAGGCTTAGCGATTGTTGAAAGGATTGCTGCCGTGCATAACGCCAGCGTTTGGGTAGAGCCAAATAATCCCGTGGGCAATTCATTTTGTTTAAAAATTCCCCGTGCTTAATGTCGCAACCTTTAGATTCGCCTTTTGACAAATCATTAGTTTTGATTAATGGATAATATAGAAAACAATATCGTAGATGATGCAATTAGCGATCCTCTTGACGGATTGAACATTCTTGTAGTTGAAGATGATCCGAATATCCTCGCCCAGCTATCATTCCACTTGAAATCAGTCGGTTATAGCATTGATACTGCCACTGATGGCGATATCGCCATTCAAAAAATAGAAGACGGTCAACAATATGATTTAATGGTTCTGGATATTATGATGCCCCGGGTTTCCGGAATTGAAGTTTGTCGAACAATCAGACAAAAATATAACCTATATGAATTACCAATATTGATATCCTCAGCATTGTCGGAATCACAGGATGTAGTAGCTGGTCTTGAAACCGGGGCGAATGATTATATAACAAAACCTTTTCAGCGGATTGAATTACTAGCCCGCGTTAAGAACTTATTGTCGTTAAAATACATGACTGATATCGCTCGTGCCAATGAACAGTTGGCAAATACCCGAGCTTTATATGATAATCTAACTGGATTGCCAAATAGAAATTATCTCTATAATAAATTACAAGAAGCCATCGTTGAAGCAAATCGTCATGATTCTATTATTGCTACCTTGTTCCTTAATATTGATCGATTTAAATCTATCAACAATTCACTGGGACATGGCGCCGGCGATATATATTTGCGGGAATTAGCCAAACGGCTGTTAAAGGTTGCCGATCATGGCGATATTGTTACCAGGCTCTACACCGATACTTTTGCTGTAGTAAAAATGGGATTGGAAAAAAATAGTTCTGCCAATAAATACTTGTCGAAATTCGCTGAAAAAATACTTGATGCGGTGAATACTCCAATTATTATTAATCAATATGAGTTAAAGCGTACTGCCAGCATTGGAATTGTTAAATATCCCGATGAAACCCGCACCGTTGATGAAATACTTAGATATGCTGATTCCGCCATGTATTATGCAAAAGCACAGGGAAATAATTCTTATATATATTATTCCAGTGAGGTTCATCAAAATGAATCAGATAAATTCGATTTGGAACGGAAATTAAAATTAGCCCTCAAAAACAAGGAATTTGTATTACACTATCAACCGCAAATATCACTAGCTGATGAATCTATAGTTGGGGTTGAAGCCCTGATACGCTGGGACCATCCGGAAGATGGTATAATATCGCCAACTAAGTTCATCTCAGTGGCAGAAGAGACCGGGATCATAATTCCCTTAGGCCAATGGGTATTAGAAACCGCTTCACGTCAAAATAAAAAGTGGCAGGAAATGGGATTTGCCCCAATTAGAGTGGGAGTAAACCTGGCACCGCAGCATTTTCACGAACCTGGTCTTGTGAGTCAGGTAGAGGATGTCCTAAAACGAACCAATTTATCTCCGGAATACCTTGAACTGGAAATTACCGAAGGTACCATTATGTCTAATGCGGAACGGGCGATTAATACCCTCAATCAATTAAGGGGAATGGGGATTGGTTTGTCAATTGATGATTTTGGTACCGGCTATTCTTCATTGAATTATTTAAAACGTTTTCCAATTCAGACCCTGAAAATTGACCAATCATTTATCAGTCGCGATTTGGATATTAATCAGCAAGAATCAGCAATAGTCAGCTCCATCATCAAATTAGGACACAGCTTGAAATTGAATGTAATTGCCGAAGGTGTAGAAACCGAATCTCAGTTGGATTATTTACGCCAGAATTATTGTAATGAAATCCAGGGCTTTTATTATAGTCAAGCTGTAACTGCCGATGAACTCACCGAATTGCTTAGAAATAGAAGTGTTCGATAAAAGTTATATTGATCAGCTCAATCAGATACTGGGGTAACCATAGAATTGGAAGCTGGTTATGGTTAACACAAGAATATAGTTGGAAATTATGATAACTGACCGACGATCTGCCATAAAAACACTTGGGGCTATTGCAGCGGCAACACTGTTACCAACAATTGCGGCAGCAGGACGATCCACCCAAAAAACGATCTTTCCACCACGTCTTAAACCGGGAGATGTCTGTGGGTTGATAAATCCAGCCGGTGCCACATTTCACCCAGATGATATCAATATTGCCGAAGAAACATTGCAGGCGCTGGGCTTGCGAACCAAGCGTGGTCAACATTTATTGGACCGATATGGCTATTTAGCCGGGAAAGATACCGATCGCGCCAGCGATATTAACAGCATGTTTGCTGACCCTGATGTTAAAGCGATTATTACGGTTCGGGGAGGGTGGGGGTGCAACCGTTTACTTCCGTTGCTTGACTATAAATCAATCTCAAAAAATCCAAAAATCTTAATGGGCTATAGTGATATTACCAGCTTATTGATTGCCATTTACGCTAAAACAGGCTTGGTTACTTTCCACGGTCCGGTTGGAATATCGACCTGGAACGATTTTACCGTTGAATTGGTAAACAGAATTTTATTCAAAGGATCTATTCTTTTAATGGAGAATCCCGAAAAGCGGAATAATTTAGGTGTGCAGACGGATAATCGAATTAGGACAATCTCCGCAGGAACGGCTGAAGGACGACTGGTTGGCGGGAATCTGTCAGTTTTAACTGCCATGGTTGGCTCACCATATTTGCCAGATTGGAAAAATAAAATTCTATTCATTGAAGAAGTACGTGAGGATATATATCGGATTGATCGAATGTTGACTCAATTGAAACTGGCAGGAATATTAGAGCAACTGAATGGATTTATTTTTGGTAAATGTACTAAATGTAATTCCAGCGAAACATATGGCTCACTGACTTTGGAAGAAGTAATTGATGATCATATCAAACCACTGGGTATTCCGGCCTGGTATGGTTCAATGATTGGACATATTGAAGATAAATTTACAGTTCCGCTAGGTGTAAGCGTTAAAATTGATGCACAAACAGGAACAATTCAGATGCTGGAAGCAGCAGTGGAATAATCACGCTAAATGAAGTCCCCACTCCATGTTTTCAGATAGCCAGGGATTTTGCGTGCGGGGTTTTTCATCATTTTTTTTCTCATTGCTGATTTGCTTTTGTTTGGATTCAACGCGGTTTTCTGATTTGGATTTGATGGATTTCGAATTGTCTTTACTCATGCTGTAATTATATTCAATTATCATGCCAGATT
>JABMPO010000163.1 GCA_013203015.1 Fidelibacterota bacterium | reverse complement strand
CTACCTGCAATTCCAAGATTTAGAATAATCAAATGCTGCTTATCAGACGATTGATCCAGGATATGGGTAGCTGCCATTGTTGCTTTTAGGCGGCCGATACCGCTTACGATCAATGTGATTCCGTTATTACGAAATACATCAAATTTAGTGAAAGCAAAGTCCTTTTTTAATCGATAATGATCAATCAGTGGCCGAGCTTCGCACAGCAGGGCAGTCTGTACAATTATATTATTCATAATCAGAAAAATTAAGCATTATATTTATATTGTTCTAAAATAATATTCTCTATCTAATGGTGGTAAAACCAATAGCAGAAAACCAACGACGATCTTATTTTTTGTGATCATTTTGGACATTATTACCAGCAAATGCTATGAATCTATCAATACAGCAAAAAGCACTAATTAGATTGTTCTTAACATTAGGCGTCATTATCCTGGTTGTCAGCAACTGCGCCTATTTACCAGATGTTTCAAAAAAATCGAGTGCGCTTGCTGATCAAATTAATCCTGCAACCCTCTCTAATCCTCGCCTGGTCAGTGGCGAACTGATAATCAATTTCAATATCGAAGAAGTGCTGGCTGACACTGCCCTCACCACCTGGAATCGGGCACATGGGGTTCCAGTTGATCAACCACCGCTGCTGCGAATCTGGAGTTCGGATATCACCGAGCAACCAGCTCAGCAACAGCTAGAAAATCGTGTAATATCAATTGTACCGACTGATATATTTACTGATTCAGATAACGGTAATCGAATCCTGTACTGGGATTTAACTGATTCCCTGAAACCGGGGAATTCATTTTCCATCACTCGCCGATTTGAGTATACTACTTACGAATTTGCCCCTCGGATTAATCCAGTGACGGTGGCCCAAAACTGGAATTTGATCCCCGATAGCCTTCGATCCTTCTACACCAAACCGGAACAGTTTTTGGAACAGACCCCAGAAATGGTAACAGAGGTAATATCAATAATTGCTAAAGAAGCCAATCCCTTCCGGAAATCCGAATTAATTTTTAATTGGGTCCGACAAAACATGACCTACGTTTATCCTCCAAAAGCCAGGGGTGCGATTGCGGCTTTCAAAAATGGCAGCGATGATTGCGGTCAATATTCAGCCCTGTTCATTTCATTATGCCGAATTGCAGGCATTCCGGCCCGGCAGCAATCCGGTTTCAATTTTATGCTGGATAATACCGGCTATCATGTCTGGGCGGAAATTTTTCTACCAACTTATGGTTGGATACCCATGGATCCCACCCGCGAAAACGGTTTCAATTATATTGACAACACGCGCTTAATTGCCTCGGTTGGAATGAATATCCCGTTAAAATATGTACCTTCCTGGTCAACCTATGAATTCCAGGAAGCGGAAAACGGTCGCACTCCATTCATGCAGCTATTCTCGATGGTAGCCAGTGGTATTGAAATACACACCAGCACAGAATTGAACATCCTGGAATCCATCGATCCCTACAGTGGCATAGGAAAAACAGCGCTGATGGGTCCACAGATTTATAAGAACCTGGCGGCCTCCAAATTACCATTCGCAGTTGCTGGAGAATCAACCACCGGTCATCCCATTTATCTGCTGGAATTGGGCAGCGGCGTCAACACCAGTCTAATTTTTGGCGGCTTTCACGGTGATGAAGAGGCGGGTTCGCAACTGGTGCTTGAACTGGCCAACATACTGACCAGGGAAAAGCTGCAACCAGAATTTGGCAGAGTAATAATCGTACCGGTTCTTAACCCCGATGGACTACTGGCCGACACCCGCACCAATATCAACGATGTCGATATCAACCGGAATTTTCCCACCAAAAACTGGAGTCCTTCAACCAAGATCGACAAATATTATTCAGGCCCAGCGGCCGGATCGGAAATCGAAACCCTGTTGGCGATTGAAATAATAAAGAAATATCAGCCAGACCGGATCATTACCGTTCACGCTCCCTTAGAAATGATTAATTACGATGGGCCAGCGACTGAAATTGCAAATAGCATGGCCCGTTTTCTGGATTACCCGGTGACCTCAGATATTGGTTATCCCACCCCGGGATCGTTTGGAACTTACACCGGTATCGAGCGCAACATCCCGGTGATTACCCTGGAATTACCACGGCAAATGCAATCGGCTGACTGGGTGCAAAACCTGGAAGCAATTAAAGCAGCCATTAGATATTAATGATTGCTAAAAATGGAGCTCGATTAGGATTGTCAGAAATTGATAGTTTGAGTTTTAGTTAAGAAAGGGAATTCAATGGATAAATTTATGCAGGCAGCGATCGCCGAAGCTCGACTGGGACTGGCCGAAGGCGGGATCCCAATCGGTTCAGTACTGGTTCACAAAAGTAAAATTATTGGCCGTGGCCACAATCGCCGCATCCAGAACAACAGCGCCATCCTCCATGGTGAAATGGATGCATTGGAAAATGCAGGTCGGTTACCGGCAGCGGTTTACCGGGAATCAATTTTGTACACCACCCTTTCGCCCTGTTCCATGTGTTCCGGAGCAGTCCTCTTATTTGGCATCCCAAAAGTAATAATCGGTGAAAATCAGACTTTTCTCGGTGAAGAGGAATGGTTGCAATCCCGAGGCGTTGAACTGACCGTAATTCAGGATTCTGAATGTATCGCAATGATGGAGCGATTTATCACCGAAAAGCCGGCATTATGGAACGAAGATATCGGTGAAGACTAACTTGCTACCAGCACGAAAAGGACTATCGCCATGTTGTTAGTAAATAGCGCACTGGAATATTCAATTTTAACTGTAGCTTCCGGCCCGGAAATTGGAAGTATTATTTAAAATACAAGCTATTGTGCAATAATAAATGCACTCTAAGATTTATTAACAATCACAGGCAGATTTAATGAGAAAACAAAATTTTCGCAACATCGCAATCATCGCCCATGTGGACCACGGCAAGACCACCTTACTGGATGGTATGTTGCGCCAGAGCGGTACATTTCACGCCCACCAGGAGGTGGCTGACCGGGTCATGGATTCAATGGATCTGGAACGGGAGCGCGGGATTACTATCACCGCCAAGAACACATCGGTCTGGTATAATGAAGTAAAAATCAATATCATGGATACTCCCGGTCATGCCGATTTCGGCGGTGAAGTGGAGCGCGGCCTAAACCTGGTGGACGGCGCCTTATTACTGGTTGATGCCAGCGAAGGTCCCTTGCCCCAGACCCGTTTCGTTGTCAAAAAGGCGTTGGCAAAAAACCTGCCGATTATCCTGGTAATCAATAAAATCGACCGCAACGATGCCCGGATTGAAGAAGTGGTCAACGAAGTTTACGATTTGTTTATTGATCTCGATGCAACTGATGAACAGATCGAATTCCCAATTCTTTATACCATTGCCAAGACGGGCGTCGCCCATTTTGAAATTGATGATGATTCCAGCGATTTGAAACCTCTATTCGAAACAATTTTATCGGCAATTCCGGGTCCGGTGGCCAGCGATGATCACATTCCCCAATTCCTGATCACCAATCTGGCATACGATTCCTATGTGGGTCAGGTGGCTGTTGGCCGCCTTAACAACGGCACCCTGGAAATGAATAAGAATTATAGTCTCTGTGGTGAAACGAAAATTTACAGGGGCCAGAAATTCTCAGCTCTATACACATTTGCCGGTTTGCAGCGTCTCAAAGTGGACCGACTTGAGGCCGGTGATATTATTGCGGTAGCCGGAGTCGAAAATTTGACGATAGGAGACACCATCTCCGACAATGACAACCCGGATCCATTACCACGGATCAAGGTCGACAAACCCACGGTATCAATGATTTTTTATGTCAATAACAGTCCCTTTGCCGGCAAGGAAGGTAAATATTTGACTTCACGACACTTGAGCGAACGCCTGCAACGGGAAGTGCTCGGTAATGTATCACTGGAAGTAAAAAATACCGACCGGTCTGATGCCTTTGAAGTCTGTGGACGCGGCGAATTGCAAATGGCAATCTTGATCGAAACCATGCGCCGGGAAGGTTATGAATTTATGGTCTCCAAACCCCGGGTGATCACTATTCAAGAAAATGGTCGGAAACTGGAACCAATGGAAAAAGTTTTCCTGGATATTCCTGAAGATAAGGTTGGGGTTGTTACTGAAAAGCTATCTACCCGCAAGGGCCGCATGACAAATATGGCTAACCACGGTCATGGTCGGGTAATGATGGAATTCAAGATTCCATCCCGGGGTCTGATTGGTTTCCGTAGCCAATTTCTCACCGACACTAACGGCGCCGGGATCATGAATAAATTATTTGACGGCTACGCTCCCTGGTTTGGTCCCATTCCCCAGCGATCAGCAGGGGCAAT
>JABMPO010000162.1 GCA_013203015.1 Fidelibacterota bacterium | reverse complement strand
CATGCCAAGTATGGTTGGGTCAGGTTTATCGGATGAGGATAGCGGCGATATACTGACTTATGCTCAGACTCTGCAGTAAAATCCAAATTCCATTGCTATTCTATAATAACTAAATCAATATAGCCATAAAACAAAAAGGGCTCTGTTCAGCGCCCTTTTTGTTTTACTATATCCGTTGCTTTAACTAAAGTTCTTCTACAACAGCGTTAAGAGTAGCAGTTGGTTTTTAAATATAGTAGCGATCCTTATCGACTTCTTCCCTTAGAATGCGCAATTCTTCAGTACTCGGCGGAGGATTTGTATCAATCGCTTCCGGGATAATCAACTCGAATCCGGTATTTTCTACGACCTGCTCAACGGTTACCCCGGGATTCAACGCTAGCAACTTCATCCATTTTGTTTCTTTATCGAATCCCAAAGTACAGAGACTGGTCACAACCCGATATGGTCCTGTCCCGGGCGGCAACCCGGCGGCTTCCCGGGCACCAGCCCCAGAAAGATAACCGGGTGTGGTGATAAAATCGACCTTTGGTATAAAGCGCTTTTTGCCATGCTGCATTATTATTATGGTTCTCCAGCAGGTTGATCCCACATCGTTGGCGCCGCCGGAACCGGGCAAACGGACCTTCGGGTGAGCGTGATCATCACCGATAATTGTGGAATTGAGATTGCCATACATATCAATCTGGGCGCCGCCCAGGAAACCGTACTCCACAAACCCGCGAGTCGCTGTTTCCATGATGTCACAGATTCCAGCTGCTGCCAATCCCCGATTGAATGTGCGCATGTCTCCAACGGCCAGGGGCAGTTTCTCCAGTTGAGCTCCCACTCCACCAAATTCAAAAATTGAGATCAGGTTGGGAGCATGCATTTTCTGAGCCAGCGATGCCGCCAGCATTGGAATACCGGTACCGATAAAACAGGTGGCATTGTCGGCCATCAATCGGGCGGAAATACAGATCAGCAATTCGGACGGATTATAACGTAGTTCATTCATTTTACTTTTCCCCCAACTTCAACTGTTCCAGCGTATTTGCTCCCACCAGGTCCAAATATTGTTGATGGTTTTCCAGTTGATAAATCCACTTATCAAGATAACCAGATGCCTGTTCTACATCCTTGGACATTTTCACGTAATCTTTAATGTGTGGTTCGTCCCTTTCATAACAATAGCTCATTTCGCCGGGATGAGCGCCGAAAGGCGCTTCCACTACCGCATCTACCAGGTAATAAGGAATGATGGTACGATCCGGTCGTTGGCGGGTAATTTCCTCATCAACGATTTCTTCCGCCGAGATTATCAGCCGCTTAGAAGCCCGCGCCATTTCGCCAGCGAACCCGGAAATACCATCAATCTGTGCATTGCCGAACCGGTCGACCCGGTGCACATGGATGAAACCCACATCAAGAATCAAAGCTGGCAACAGTGCTACTTTCATCCCCGTAAAGGGACATTCGGCAACTTTGGCCGCGCTGTATTTCAAAGTGTCGGTTCCCAGCATGACCCGGGTCGGTAAAAATGGCACTCCCATGGCAGCAGCTTTGAAGCGCCAGGATAAGGCGGCGTTGGACCACTCAACCACCTTTTTAACATATCCACCTTCCACCGCCCGGCGGGCACTGGCGGATAGACCGTAAACTTCGAATCCGATGTAAGTCCAATCCAGCTCACGGATGGTATTGGCGGCCGCCAGCAGGTCCGATTCATAAACTCCCTGTCCGGCACAACGCAGTTCCCGGTAGCCCTGGCGGATGATTTCCCGCACCAGCGACATGGGGGCACGGACGGTTCCGTAAAGTTCAATCCCGATATAATCGCCATCTTTAAGAAAGCGCTCAACAGCTTCCTTTTCGGTCATGACTTTATCTACAAGCGCTTTAGATTTTTGGGTGCGATTCCATTCCCGGAAAGCATCCAAGTCTGGTGGCTGAATCAAATCGCCATTTCCGCTGGTTAAAATTTTCATACGATACCCCTTATTTACGCGAAATCAAATCCATTTTTCTGAATGGATTATATATACAATTTAGTACTGTCACTCCAAAAGAGGCATTTAAATCAAATGCAAAAAAAAGATTTTTTGGCAGATTGAAACTTTTTAAGTTTGTGTGAGTATTTGAGTCAATGCTGAACAAGATCACATCAATAATCATCATGCTGCTGTTAGTGAGTTCGCCGGCTTTCGCGCTGGTGCAATTCGATAATTGCGACATGCCCTGTTGCCAAACTGAGCTTAGCTGCTGTCAAAAAGCCCAGATGGTGACCTGTGAATCCAGCATGGCGGCTTGTGATACCCCGCTCCTGATACCGATAGTTGTTGCTCCGGTAAATAAAATAGAGCAGCGGGTTGATGAAACTATTGATATACTTAATATTGAAACTGAATTATATTTTTTCGAACAACCTGTCCGGTACAATAACATTGATTGGACTGCTGTACCCGAACCACCCCCTTCTTTTCT
>JABMPO010000161.1 GCA_013203015.1 Fidelibacterota bacterium | reverse complement strand
TATTTTAGTAGTTGCAGAATTCAAAATAGCAATCGATTCCCCATATTAACTTTCTGTGTCATCAATGAAGTCTACATTCAATAAATGAACGGAACAAGAAATACAAGGATCGTAGGCCCGGACCAGCATTTCCAGATGCTTTGTGATATCTGCTTTGGATTTTCCGATGATTTCCGGCACTAACTTTTTCATATCATCATCGATATTGGCCAGATTCTGACCAGTAGGGATAATGCAATTGGCGGCGACGATATTTCCCCGGCGGTCATATTCGTATTCGTGGAATAGAATACCGCGCGGGACTTCGTTTGAACCGGTGCCTTTACCATATTTTGTAGGTGTCTGATTCGGTTTTTCGTCCTTTAGTCCCATTTCCAAAAGTTGATCGATGATCTTGATTGAATCTTCAGCACAATGGGCACATTCCACAACCTGTGCGACACTGTTCATATACGGATTGTAGCAATCCGGTTTCAAACCCAGTTCTTCGGCGGCTTTAAGGGCCGTATCGGTTAATTGACTGTAATTATTATTCCAGCGTGCCAGGGCGCCAACCATATAACTGCTGCGAGCGTTTTTGGCGTGCTTGCTGGTAGAATGAGGTACCACAAATTCATTGGTGATACTACGATAATCGTGGACGTCGGTAATGCCTGTATCAGATGAATAAATATCACCTTCATACAAGGCGTATTCATTTTTATCTTTCAGGGAAATGTATTCAGTTTCACGGACAAAATTGGGAATTCCGCCTGCCAGTGCTTTTACCGTCTTAACAGTTTCAAGAACATCCGGAATACCTTCTTCAACCAGTCGACGTCGGATTTCTTTCAGTTCACCAACAGATGGGATTTTCGTGAAACCGCCTGGAACCGGAGTAATAGGGTGAACCGCCCGACCACTAACTATATCACCAATGTCGTTGGCCAACCGCTTCATCCGTAGTGCCCGGAGTATGACATCGGTATGAGTTGGAATCAGGGGAAATACGCTGGGAGCGTTCAGCAGGTCAGGAGCAACCAGGAAGTAAACATGGAGGACATTGGATTGCAGAGTTGCGCCGTTAACCAGCAATTTCCGTAATAGAATCGTTTGCTCTGAAAGTTCCAACCCCAGGGCATCTTCAGTAGCTTTTAATGAAGTCATTTGATGACCAAGTGAGCAGATACCGCAGATCCGCGAAGTAATAATCGCGGCATCATGGAAACTGCGACCTTTCAACATTGCTTCAAAATAACGGGGAGCCTCAACGATTTGTAATTCCGCTTTCTCCAGCCGCCCCTCTTTCATATTGACAACAATATTACCGTGTCCTTCGACGCGTGTAAGATGATGTACATTAATGTCTAGATTTTTGCTCATTGTAAATCCTTATATAAGTCTGTTCAATATGCGAGTAGCATTTTGTTATTTGAATGTGTCCGGGTGTTGGTAGCTGTTGAACAATAATAGTCGTTTTTCAGCTTCCTGCAGAGACAGGCCGTGATCGGTGAGAATATCAAGCATGGCATTTTTATTTGGATTGGGTACCAGGCCGCGGCAACCGGTGCAAAATTGTCCGAAACTGGGACAGATGGCGTCGCAACCACTGCGAGTTATGGGACCGAGGCAAACCATTCCGCGATCGAAAAGACATTCATTCTCGCGGAGTTTGCATTCCACGCAAACCGGGGAATCTGGTTTGATGGGCGCTTTGCCCATTGCCAGGGCTTTAAAGACCTGCAGGAATTCCGGAATGCTCATAGGGCAACCGTGGATTTCATAATCAACTTTTACGATTGCAGAGAGTGGCATGGCAGGCAGGGTTGGGAAAAGGTATTTATCTTCACCGTAAACAATTTCGCGTACATCTTCGATAGGCTGCAGGTTTTTCATGGCATTAATTCCGCCAATTGAAGCACAGGAACCCAGGGCGACTAGAATCTTGGCACGACGGCGGATGTCATGAATACGCTCGACGCAAGTCGGTGTGGAAATTGAGCCTTCAATGAAGGCTACATCGTAAGAATCAGCTTTATCATCCATGGCCTCACGAAATTCAACGATTTCTACATGTTCCAACAAATCCAGAATATGATTTTCCAGATTAAGTTTATTCAATTGGCAACCTTCACAGGATGTGAAATCGAAATAAGCGATTTTTATTTTCGTCTTCGGTGCAGTCTGGGTAGTCATCAGATAGCCTCCGGCAGATTTTTAATGTCAGGAAAATGGTACACCGGACCATCCAGGCATACATAGCTGTCGTTGATCTGGCAATGGCCGCATTTGCCGACACCGCATTTCATTCTCCGTTCCAGCGACATGTAAATATTCTCATCCGGCAAGCGCTTGGATTTAAGGGCCATCAAGACAAATTTGTACATAATGGGGGGTCCTACGATTGCGGCAATTGTGTTGTCAAGATCAAGGTCAAGACCGGGAATCAAAGTAGTAATTACACCGGTGTTTCCCTGCCATTCGGGGGAACCCTGATCAACGGTTACCTGATATTCGATCCGGGGGTCGTCGTTCCATTTCTGCAATTCATCAGGGAACAGCAATTCCTGGGGATTCTTTGCTCCGTAGAGGATGACCAGACGACCGAAATCGTCACGATTATCAATCACATGATTAATCAAGGAACGTAATGGCACAATACCGATTCCTCCACCGATTATCAGGATGTCTTTGCCCTTGAAATCAGCAACCGGGAAGCCAGTCCCAAAAGGACCGCGAACACCGATTTTTTGACCAATCTCCAACTGGTGTAATTTTTCGGTTAACATACCAACTTTTCTGACGCAGATGTCAAAAGCGCCTTTTTTGGAAGGTGCCGAGCAGATTGAAATGGCTGCTTCACCAATACCAAAAAGTGAGAAGATGGCGAATTGACCGGGCTGGTGTTCTAAATCTCTGCCACCCGGCAGCGTGATTTCATACCATTTTTCCAACTCGGTGTACTGTTTTATGGCAGTGATTTCCGCCATTTCCGGGTAGTACAACTCCCTGGGATTATGTTCCTGTGTGGATAACGTCATAATCAAACTCCCCTAAATAATTTGCTCGGCAGGAGCGGCTGATTTTCTAAGATAATTCTGTTCAAATTCATCACTGAGCTGATTTATGATTTCAACGATGCTGATATCAGCTGTACAGTAAGCTGCGCAGCGACCACAGCCTACGCACCAGGGATCTCCGGTTTTATCAGTGATATATTTGAATTTACGGTAAATTCGATGACGCTGGCGCGAAGCTAATGTTTCGCGGAAATTTTCACCACCGGCCACCGCAGCAAAACTGTTTAACATACAGCCGTCCCAGTGCCGGTCGCGGGAACCGTCTTTCAAACTCAGGTCCACATTGTCGACGACGTTGAAACAATAACAGGTGGGACAAACCAGATTGCAGGTTCCGCAGCCAACACAACGTTTGGCTACTTCATCCCAGACTGGTGATTTCCAGGATTGCTCCATGACCTCGGGCAAACGATTGTGATTAAATTTAATTTTGTTTTTGAATTGACGGTTGGTTTCCGCTAATTCCGGCGCATTTTCCAGGGCGTTAAAACCTTTGATAATTCCCTCACCCCGTTCGGTTAAAACCTGAACTTCATAACCATTTTCATGGCGATTCAGGAAAATATCAAATCCTTCTGTAGCTTCAACAGTAATTCCTACGGAACGACTGAAATGAAAATCATCCGGCTCGAATGAAACACCAATGAAAGTACAATTTTCACGGCGCTTTAAATAATTTACTTCCGGTGTGCGATCACTGAAATTGAAATCCAATTTCAGTACCGCTTGCATGTCATAAGAATGAACACCCAGGAAAATTCTTTGATTGTTCTCAATTTCTACTTTGGTGAATGTATTTTCAGTTAGGGAATAGTTCAGCAATCGTTCGGTCGGCGGCAGGAAAAATTTCCTGATCGATTGTAATGTTCGATTGTAGTCCAGTATAACATTGTTGGCATCGGTCACTTTATCAAAGCTGAACGAATTATCCCCTTTCGTATGCGGAGCAAGTACTTCGCCCTGTGCTTGCAGATGCTTGACAAAATCAGGAATATTTTGTAGCAGCAGATTGTATCTCTTCATTTATGGTACCATTGAAAGGTTGATTTTATAGGTTGGTTGAATGTGATATAATAATCTTTAAATTGAAACTTTATGCTATAAGTTTTGTCTATCAGTTCTACAGTATTTGAGCGATTTGTCAGGAATTGAATTATTATAACAGGACCTTGTTATCCTGATTTTAAAAGTGGTAGAATATATCAAGCAAGCGAAACAGACTCTGAAATTAGAATAATTAAACAGCGGACAGACTGATAGAAATTATCTTAAATTATTTGCTGTAATACCGGAGGAAATTTGTGATTGTTAACACTAGAATTATAAAACATTTTCTGATTCTGTTGCTGGCTGAGGGCCTATTAGCCCAATGGCAATATCCGGAATCAAAGGTTGAGACAATAATCGACGAATTGCACGGCGTACGCATTTCGGATGATTATCGGTGGCTGGAAAATGGTAGCGATCCGGCAACGGTAGAATGGGTCAGACAACAAACAGTTTTCAGTCGTTCAATCTTGGATTCACTGCCAGCCCGCGATCAGATCAGGGATATTATATCGCAACTTTATTCCATGCCCTCAATGTCAACTCCGTTTAAATATGGCCAGCGTTATTTCTATACTCGCCAAAAGCAGGGGCAAAATCATCCGGTAGTGTATTTTACCGATAATTATCCCGGTGTTGACGAACAGATTATCCTTGATCCAAATACATTCAGTGCCGATGGAACGGTGGGGCTGGATTGGGATTATCCGTCACCAACCGGAAAATTTCTGGCTTACGGATATTCTCCGGGAGGTTCGGAAATCAGCAATCTGAAAATCAGGTCGGTTGATACCAACAAGGATTTGTCATTGACAATTCCCTATACCAGGGCCAGTTCGGTAGCTTGGCTGCCTGATGAATCGGGTTTTTATTATATACGCTATCCCGAACCCGGTACGGTCCCGGAAGGCGATGAATA
Source organism: Fidelibacterota bacterium (assembly GCA_013203015.1). Taxonomy (GTDB): domain Bacteria; phylum Fidelibacterota; class Marinisomatia; order Marinisomatales; family TCS56; genus JABMPO01. The sequence continues at coordinate 4,075 of JABMPO010000161.1, read as the reverse complement.
TTATTATCGACGGTTATTTTATCACGCCATTACCGATACAACCTGGCGTGATGATCCCATGATCTTTGGCGCTGACCTGGGGAAAGAAGACTGGGTAGATGCTTATCCTTCATCGGATAATAAATACCTGTTTATTTCGGTTTCGGTCAATTGGGCGATTAATGATCTGTTTCTCATGCCCATAAACGAGCCGTCAGAATTAGTACCTTTAGCGGTGGGATTGGATGGTAGGTTTGTAGCGGACATCTTTGATCAGGAAATTTACCTGCTAACAAATCTGGCTGCTCCGCGCTTCAAAATTATGCGGACGCGAATCGACCAGCCCGATCTATCAAACTGGCAGGAAATTATCCCGGAATCAGCCGCTCGATTAGATAAATTTGTATTCACCGATGGCCAGTTGGCGGTTGTTACCATGGAAGATGTAGTCTCACATTTGTGGATGTATTCTCTGGATGGAAAACGAAAATGGGAAATCCCCATGCCAACGATGGGATCAATTGATAGGATTAGTGGCAAGCCTCGTTCATATGATTTATTTTTTGATTTTAAATCATTTGCTTATCAACCAACAATTTTCCATTTCGATTTGTTTACAGATCAACTCAGTATTCACAACCAACCTGAGTTGGTGGTAGATCTTACGCCATATATTGTAAAACAAGTATTCTACAGTTCGTCCGATGGTACCTCAATTCCCATGTTTATTATCCATGATAAAGATCTGACATTGACAAATGATGCACCTACACTGCTTTATGGTTATGGTGGATTTGATGTGTCAATGAATCCCTATTTCAGCAAAACTGTGATTCCCTGGCTTAAGGTTGGTGGTGTTTATGCCGTTGCCAACATTCGAGGCGGTGGCGAATATGGTCGCGAATGGCATGAAGCAGCCCGATTAGAGCAGAAACAGAATAGCTATTCTGATTTTATTGCGGCTGGCGAATGGTTAATTGATAATAAATACACCAGTTCCGGTAAATTAGCCATAATGGGAGGCAGCAATGGGGGATTACTGGTAGGTGCAGCGATCACTCAACGCCCCGATCTGTGGCAGGCTGCTGTTTGTGCGGTGCCATTGTTGGATATGATTCGCTATCACAAATTCAGTATCGCCCGCTTGTGGATACCTGAATTTGGTTCAGCAGACGATCCCGAGCAGTTCAAATTCATTTACACTTATTCACCTTATCATAATGTAAAGTCATACACCGATTATCCGGCCACAATGTTTACCACCAGCGAATATGATTCCCGGGTTGATCCCATGCACGCCTGTAAAATGACTGCCTTGTTACAAAAGAAAAACATCGGCAACCGGCCCATAATTTTACGTTACGAAAGCAGCGCCGGTCATGGAAAGGGCAAACCTGCCAGCAAAGATATTGATAGCCGCACCGATCAGATTTCTTTTCTTTTGTGGCAGTTAGGGGTAGAGTAGAATATAAAATTCATCAACGAAATTGAAAGGGCACAGCGCGCTGTGCCCCTACATAATATAAATTAATAATTAACTGACTTCATCAATCGCGGATTTCAAAGCGGCTTCAATCAAATCAACCGGCGGTTCTTTAATGAAATCATTAGCAATCAGATTATCGGTCATGCTACGGGCATAGGTGATATCCTTTTGGGCGCTGGCGTAGGCTTCTTTACGTGTCATTTTAATTCGGGCAACACCATCTTTGATAGCCTGCATGGCTACATCGGCTGCTTCGTAGGGAAAGACCCCGGCTTCTTCCATAGTGGGAATAATGTATTCAGTACTGAGTCCTTTTTCTTCGGCAAATCGTGCCAGAGACCGGGCGGCGGTAATTGCCATTTCGTCCGTGATCTTGCGTGCTCGAACCATTAATGCGCCTTTCAGAATGGCTGGGAATCCCAGGGAATTATTAACCTGATTGGGGAAATCTCCGCGGCCAGTAGCAACGATATAGGCACCGGCTTCTTTGGCGGCGTAAGGATAGATTTCCGGTACCGGATTGGCGCAGGTAAAAACAATTGATTTTTCAGCCATAACGCTGATCCATTCCGGTTTGACCGTGTCAGGTCCTGGTTTGGATAGGGCGATCAATACATCAGCGCCTTTGCAGGCAGTGGCCATATCCGGGAATGCTTCCGGGTTGGTCGATTCACAAAGCTCCCACTTGCGGTAGAAACGGGGATCGGCTTTGAGATCTTCGCGATTGAAGCTCAACGACCCCTTTGTATCAAATAGTACCATTTTCTGTGGATCGGCTCCGGCTTTGATCATCAGACGGGCAATCGTTGTATTGGAAGCGCCTGCTCCCAGCATTACTATGCGCACATCACCCATTTCCTTGCCAGCCACTTTCAACGCATTTATCAATCCGGCGACCGTTACCGATCCGGTACCCTGGGCATCGTCGTGCCAGACCGGGATATCGCATTCTTCCCTTAATGTATCCAGCACCTTATAACAATTGGGCTGCGAAATATCTTCCAGGTTGATGGCGCCAAAACTGGGCTGGAGTCGTTTAACGAAATCAATGATCACATCCGGGTCATGTTCACCAGCGGCATTGCGGCTGTCAATACACAATGCGGTTGCGTCTACACCACCCAGGTATTTCATCAAAAATGCTTTACCTTCCATCACACCCAATCCACCGGGAGGAGTGCAATTACCATCGCCCAGTACGCGGGTGGAATCGCTCACAACGGCAACCAGATTACCCCGGTTTGATAAATCGAAGCTGGTATCATTATCATCTCTGATAGTAGTAGAAATTTTTGACACACCAGGTGTGTACCAAACGTTGAACCAGTTAAAACCGAATACACCGGCTTTGGGTGCGGTCTGCATTTTACCGCCATAGAACTTATGGGCAGTTAACGCCAGTTGCTTTAGGAACAGGGTTTTCGCTTTAGCAACCTGTTCCTGAGTAAAATTATCCGGGAATAATTTATCCAGATTTTCAAGTTTCAGATCTATACTCATTGGGATACTCCTTTTATAAAAATGGGGTTACTACAGTCATGATCAGTAGTGATAAATTTAATATTCATGGCCGGTTTTGTTCGAAAAATTGGTTTGGATTTCATCTGCAAATTACCAATTTCAACATGGATATTAGCAGGCTTGGTAAATCAATAAATTTAGATTTCAGCAATCTGTGCATTATGAGTATGCTTTTACGATAAAAATTTATAATCCGATATTAATAGTATGCGAGTAATAAGGAGTAAAAAATCGTAATAATTTCTGATTATGTTATCTTCATATTTATTTGATTATTCAACCGGGTTGAAATGGTTACCTTCAGCAAAAAGTCGTTCAATTTCTTTCTTGGTTCGCTGAGCAGCCTGACCATCCAATTTATAAAAATAATAATTACGTTCCTTGTTGGCGGCAGCAATCATATCGGGAGTTGGATTAAGCGCCCGTTTTATTCCGGTGGGTAGTTGATCGGGTTGGTTAATATGGACAAATGAGTCGCTTAAAAATTCGCGATTATCGTTGGTTAGCAGGTGTTCGCCATCCGAATGTTTTAATTTTTCGTGGTCCAAATCGTAAATAATTCCGATTTTACCGGTTGCGAGAAATTCCGTGATTGCACCTGATGCTTCGGATATCAATGTGTCTGCAATATATAGCAGCGGCAGAATATTATAGGTTGCTTGTGGAATAAGAATAGCATGGGGATATTTTGGTATCCGACGCTCAAAAATACGGTGTTGACTATGGCGGGCATATTTCCCCGACCAGGCATAATGATGGAGTTTGATAATTAAATTATATTCTTTAGTCGCTTTAAAAATCGCATCCTTTATTTCGTAGAGGCAGGTGGGTTTATAAGTTGGTGCAAATAGCACCGTTTTTTTAGTGGGGTCCAACCCCAGTGATATCAGAATTTGTTCTCGATCAAACTGTCCTTCTTTAAAATAGGGATCCAGTTTGGGATAACCGACTTTATGGATTTCAGACTTTCCCAGACAACCGGATTTCTGAAGTTGGGTTACGGAAAAATCACCTTCCGCAAATATCATATAACGCTGATCACGATGTTTATTCAATTCTCGAAAAGTGACCGTTTTAGTAATGTAATTC
>JABMPO010000160.1 GCA_013203015.1 Fidelibacterota bacterium | reverse complement strand
TTACGGATAAAATCCGTTGTAAACGTTTTATTCCAGAAAATGGTATGATCATCGTCAGTATCTAGGGCTACAATTATAAAATTACCGCTGATGGTTTTGGTAATTATGCCAATAATTGTATCGTTTCCAAAATCAGTGAATTCAACTTCTCGCACTACTCCGGTGATCCGCTTACCATAGCGAATTCGAATGCCGCTTTCCGGATCGATGGTGTCACCCAACATTTTAAACAATCCGTCCTGCTCTAACCCGGATTCATAGTCTCCTTCGATGGCATCGCCATCATCAAAGCCATCCAAACCCAGAGCTTCATCGGCATCTATCAGGGACAGCAGTGTCTGTTCGATATTGGTAGTCTCAACATTTGTATCCTCACAACCGATAATCAATAACAAGCTGATTAAAATGACAAAGTAGATATTTTTCTTCATTATGATGTTCCTCTTAAATTCCTGTAGTTAATAACGTTTGGCGTCACGTTTATATTTGCCCATCATGCGTTTATTAGATTCTGCTTTAGCCCGTCGATCAAAAACATTTTTTTTCAATTCATTTCTGAATTGATCTTCAAATACCAACAATTTCACCCGTTGGGTATTTGTTAGCAGACCTTCCAGTTGGTTTAAATAATCTACACGAATATCAATTTTACGTTTTCCCAAACCAGTGATTTCATCGACCAGTTTGCGAAATTCCTTATCCGGAATATTTTCACCACGCTCAGCTTTCTCAAGCATATTGTAAGCTAATTCGCGACGCTCTTTATCAATAAGTCGTATTTGGTCTTTGTGTTCCCGCATCATGGGGAAAAATGTTTCTGCCTGTTCCGTGGTCAATTTGAGTTTTTCAGTCAATCGCCAAATCGCCATCATTTCCATCTGACGAGTTTTTTCCGGTGGTGCAGGTGGTACAGGTGCTTCCTGAGCGACTACTGCGACAGTGAGCCCGGCAAAAATAATCAGGCTTAGTATTTTATTCATTTTTGTAGCTCCTTATCAAATTGTATCAGATTATATTCGACATCATCAAAAAATTCCAATGTAGCCCAAATATCATCTGACTGATTTATTAAGAATAATGCAGCCTCATCAATAAACTGCTCGTTGACCGCAAAATCTTCGTTAGAGAAATAATTTTCTTCTAAAAATGCCAGTCGATTCGTCGTTGAATTGATTTGTAACTGGCTGAAAATGGTAACCAGACCAACCAGCGCTAACGCCATTAATCCAGATTTTCGTTGTTGTCGCTGCAACGCTGCTTTTCGGCGGCGGGTATGCAAGCGTTCGATAAAATCGTCACTGTCAGTAACAGGATGATTACTATCTATTAATTCCGTTAACCTGGATTCAATATTCACTTAATTCGCTCCACATTAGTTTTTAAAGTTTTAAGGGCATGTTGGTAATTGACTTTGGCTGAGTCTTCGGATATCTCTAAAATACCAGCGATGTTCCGAAACGGTAATTCCTGTGAAATGCGCATCATGACCACCAGCCGTTGTTTTTTGGGCAAACCGGCCACGGCGGCCCATAGTTCGGTTTTTGCCCAACCGATCTCTTGCGAGTTATCGAAGTCAGCTTGCTCTGGTACCTGATCCAAATGTAATAAATTCCGCCAGCGATTCCGTCGGATATAGGTATTGGCAAGGTTGAATTGAATCCGATAAAGGTAAGTTGAAAACGCCGCTTCGAAACGAAATTTTGCCAGGTTTTTATACAATTTGAGAAACACTTCCTGGGCCAGGTCATCGGCGACCATTTTGTTACCGGTGAAACTTGAAAAAAAACCATAAACCTGTGGTAGATAGCGGCGAACCAAATCATCGAACGCTGATTCGTTTCCATTTTGAAATATTTTGATGAGTTCATGATCGGTTTTCATTCAGTTATGCCCAATTAGACTCACAATCATAAAAAAGGTTAAAAACATTTTAGAATTATTGAAAGCTTGAAATTAGCCGATCTTAAGGATAGAAGTATAATTTGATAATAAATGATTTTCATGATTACAGTGCGTCTGTAATTTTACTCATGCCATATTCACGGGGAAAATTCACCGCCAACGAATCTCAATCCAAGGCAATCTGCCATCCCCCGGCACCATTGATGATCATTGCCGGTGCCGGAACCGGGAAGACAACCACCCTGTTGCATCGAATCATATATTTGCTAGAGCATTATGGATTCGCACCGGAAAATCTGCTGGCAATCACTTACACCGAAAAAGCCGCCGAAGAATTAAAGGATCGCATCGTCACTGAAGTGGGCGCCAAGGCCGATTCCCTGGTTGTGGGCACGTTCCATGCATTTTGCTATGCTGTGGTTAAGGAATTCGGCTTCTCTCCGGACGCGCAGCCAAGTTTGATTGATGAAGGCGACGCCATTTATCTGCTGTTGGATCGATTCGATGAATTGGGTCCGTTTGAATCCCGGGAATTTCCCCTCGATCCAATTAAAGCGGTTACCGGATCAATGCTACCGTTTATCAATAAAATGCGCGATCAATTAATCGATCCAAATGAAATTACCAAACCTGTCCTGGAAAATGACGAACAGACAGGTCAGCTAAATGATTTACTTCGTATTTACGGTTTATTCAGCGATTGGAAAAAATCGACCGGATTGGTCGATTACGGTGATATGATCCAGCAATGCTGGGATCTGATGCAGAATCCGCAAATTCTGGCGACTTTGCGAAGCCGGCACAAGCACCTCATTATTGACGAATTCCAGGATAATAATTTCGCATTGAATGAAATACTGGGACGGCTGGCGGAAAAATCAGGCAGCATTACGGTAGTTGGTGACGATGATCAGGTGATCTATAGTTTTCGCGGCGCCAGCGCTTATAATATCAGCGATTTCAAAAAACGTTACAGCCAGTATCCCCAATATGCTGAAATTGCCCTGGCCGAAAATTATCGTTCGACTCAAGCGATTCTCGACGTAGCAAATGCCGTTATTGCCAATAATCCTGACCGGCAACCAAAAATTCTGACCAATCCATCAGGCAAATCTGGGAATCAGCCGATAGTTTATTACGGCTCAACCATTACTCAAAATTCCAACCTGCCCCAGATTGTTAATAAATATCTCAATAATGGCTACCATCATGGAGATATTGCAATCCTGTGCCGAACTCGCAATCAGGCTCGGGAAGCCGCTGCCCAGTTACAGAAGTTTCATCAACCGGTAAGCATTTTCCTCACCGAATATTTCCAATTACCAATTATCAAAGATATTCTGGCCTGGTGCGAAGTGGTGGCTGACGGCGCTCAGATTGACAGCGCTCTCTTTCGTATTCTTAAAACCACGATTGGGACCACGGCTACGCATACCTGGTATTCTTCTAAGTCCAGACGGGATTACAGCAGTCGCTACGAATTACTTAAAACCGATTTAGACAGCGGCAAAATCGACCGATATCCCCAATTGGTAAAAATAATCAAACTAATTGAAGAATTGCGGCACCAGACGCGGGTAATGAAAAAAACCGCCGGCGAAATGGTGTGGGAAATCTGTGCTGTAACCGGAATATTAAGACCCTATGCCAGGCGCTACGAATATATTGACCGTATTGCCCTGTCCAATGCCGGCGAACTGATTAATCGCTCACAGGAATTCAGCCGCCGCTTTTTTCCTAATAATTCGCTGAAACGATTTCTCAGTTATATCGATACTCTGGCCCAAGCCAATTCAATTCCAGCAGTGGAGCCCAATGTTAACCGGCGTCAATCGGCAGTGACAGTGATGACGGTACACCGCGCCAAAGGTCTCGAATTTCCGGTGGTAATAATTCCTTACAATCAGAGCCAGCGTTTCCCGCTTAATTACCGCGGTAATAAATTGCTGGATGCGCCACCAACTGAATGGTCACCAATTCCCCTTGCCAGTTCCGGGGACCCGCGCGATCAGCACCGCCGGGAAGAGCGACGGCTGTTTTATGTAGCATTAACCCGTGCCAGAGATCAACTGGTCTTGCTGGCGCCAGAAAAGCGTACTTCACCTTTTATCAAAGAAATACCAACTAAGCTGATCCGGAGGATCACAATGGAAGCAGATCAGAATAGCCAATCCGATCACAATGCCCATGAAGATATTCGCGTTGAATACGAGCAGCGCTTGAATTCGGCAGTATCAGCCGGACAGTTCCAAATTGCCGGAGACTTACTGAAAGCACTCGACCGAATCGCACAATTTTCCCGAAATGCTAAAATCGACTGGGGAACGACTGAATGGGAACTTGATCTGCGCGCGAAATTAAGTCCAGAAGTTGTTCCGAAAATTCCGGACCGCCTCACCCTCTCGGCCAGCGCCATTGAGACCTATTCCAGTTGCCCATTTAAATACCGCCTGGGCTATATTGATAAGGTACCGGAAACCGCCAGTAAACCACAATTGACGTTTGGCAGTATTATCCACCAGGTACTGGAGCATTTTCACAAAGAAAATTATCAAACGGAACAGGATTTGTTAGATTTACTGGAACGGTTCTGGCGTTCGGAAGGTTTTGATTATGAATCCAGGGAGACCAGTTTTAAAGATCAGGGGAAGGAGATTTTACACAATTATTTCCAATTTATTCAGGCCAATCCACCCACCGTTTTAGCAACCGAATATATTTTTACTTTTGATTTAGACAGTTGCTCAATTCGGGGAATGATTGATCGTATTGATGCGGTTGACGGCGGGATCAATGTAATCGATTATAAAACATCAAAAACCCCCACCAATGCCAATAAAAGTTTACAGTTGGCGGTTTATTGCATGTTCCTGACCCAGCAACCAGAACAGGTGCCCGGCGGGTTGCCCAAAGCAGCCAGCCTGCTCTTCCTGCGGGAGGAAAACGAACCAAAACGTTCCCATAGTTTTACCAGCGACGAATTATCAGTGTTTCGTGAAAAAATCGATCTAGTAGTGGCGGGGATTACCAACCGGGATTTTGATTGCAAAACCGGCCGTCATTGCGACTGGTGTGACTATAAGCAATTACTTTGTCCGGCCTGGGAAAGTAATTAATTTATATAAAGTGAGATAATAATTCGGGCATTTATTGTAACTGGCGAATACGAACTTCGATATCATCATCCTGGCTGAGCAATTCCACCAGTTTCTGAGGATCAGTAGTCCCGTAATGGTAGGGATAGAGTATCTTCGGGCGAAATGCAATGGCAGCATCCGCTACCATTTCCGGTGTCATGGTATAGGGCAGGTTCATGGGTAAAAAGGCAATATCAATATTTTCAAGCACCTTCATTTCGGGAATATTCTCAGTATCACCGGCAATATAAATCCTCAAATCACTGAAAGAAATAACGTATCCATTACCGGAACCTTTTGGATGAAACGGATTTCCATCGGGCCGTTTGTGCACTAAATTATAGGCCGGTACGGCTTCAACTGTCATCCAGTCTAAAATGAAATTCTCCCTATTTGCCATCAGTTTTCCGCCGGGATAGCGGTCTTCACAATCTGCGCTATAAATCAAACGAGTGTTTTTATTTTTAACGTGATCAATTGCGGTACCATCGAGATGGTCGAAATGACTATGAGTTATTAGAATCAAATCAGCTTTAGGAAATTCGGAATAATCGGCTTCCCCCATTACCGGATCAACATGAATTATTTTATTGCCAAATTGAATCATCAAACTGCCGTGACCAATAAAGGTCAATCTGACATCACCGGATTCAGTTGGAAAAACATCCGATTCAAATTGCGATGGTGCGTTCTTTACAGTATTCTGGCCCATCAAAATCCCTCCAATTATTAACGCCAGCCAGGGTCGAAAATGCATATTATCTCGACATAATAAATTCGACGGCCGCTGTCAGGTTATTTCCGGATATTCTAATATCAGCAGGACGAAAATACCTGATTGAGTCTTCATAAAACAACACGACATCGTCTGCTATCGGGAATTGTCTGATGAGTGAATCATTCGCAGCAAAAATTTCGATCAGACCGGCTCCACCTTCCCTGATATAACTACTGATAAACAGGCTGGTATAAAGAACGCTGTTGGTATCGGTGGTATCGATTGAGCTGGAGTAGGTGTGATCAAATGTGAATTCATGAGCATCAAGGATATAACTGAAATTGGAATTTCCCTGAATCGTAACGGGAAAATTCTGATCAATACCATAAAAGGGACCATGGCTATCGGTGGATTTCAATAGACTGAAATCAATATTACCGGAAAAATTATCGCCATAGAAATTGACAGCTGTGGGAGCGATAGTTGCGGCGTAAAATGAAATATTATCAATCCCATTACTAAAAATTTTAATTGGAATTGAGCTGTCATTCGATTGATCGATCAATTCGATTACCGCAGTGTCATTACCGCTGTAGCCGGTAATATTTAATGCTAATGTGAGTACATCCACCGAATCGATATAAACCAGTTTCAAATCGTAAGTTTCAGAAAATGTGTATTTGTTGGCTTTCAGGTTCAAGGTAAATATTTCATTAGTATTGTTTACTGCTGGCAGATTTTCCAGCAAACCGTCGTGATATTCCTCTGGGCCGACACAAGCCGCGCTAATTAATAAATATATTCCGGCACAAAGCAAACCGAGTTGTTTCACTAATCAATCCTCCAATAATCCCGGTTCCTGCTCCAGTTGCAAGCCGGTAATTTTATCCATTGGTTTTTGCAGTTGATTACTGCGGGCATTGGACAGTTCGTCAAAATGATTTTGAACAGTTTGAATCGATTTGCCCATGGCATCAACTTTATCATTGAATTTGACCCACTGCTGCTTGAAGTCCTGGACCAATTTCTGCATTTCTCCGGCCCGGGCCTCCATGGCGAAATTATCCACCGATTGCCTGACCAGCGATAAAACGGCGTAGAGCGTAACCGGAGAACAAAGAATTATCTTCCGGGACAGGGAAAAATCGATCAGCTCATTATCCTCACGATTCAAGAATGCATAGATACTTTCATTGGGGATAAACAACAAAACATAGTCTACGGTTCCATCGGCAGTGTCGATATAATTACGCCCGGCGATGGCCTTAACGTGACCGCGCACATCTTTCAAAAACTGTTTCTTGGCATTATCCCGTTCATCGTCGCGCTCAGCCGCCAGATAACGTTCATAATGAGCCAATGGAAATTTGACATCCATATTAATACGCTTTTGGCGCGGCAGTAAAAATGTGTAATCCGGGCGGTTGCCCCCTTCAACTGATTGCTTGAGGTAATTGATGCCTTCCTTCAGACCAATGAAATTGAGAATATCCTCCACCATCCGTTCACCCCACTGGCCCCGGGCCTGGGAGCTGGATAGAATCTGACGCAGTTGACCGGTGGTATCGGTCAATTTTGAGATTCCCTGCTGAGATTCCTCCAAATGACCTTTTAACGCTGATGTTTGTCGGTTGAGATGTTCCAGTTGGGTCTTCATATCCTTGACAGTGCTGTCGATCAATTTCTTCTTTTCATCTAACTGATTGTCGGAGGATTTAAGTAATGATTTAAACTGGTTTTCGGCAATTTCCAGGAATGATTTCTGGTTTTCGGACAGGGCCGCCTTGGAAAGGTTGCCGAAGGCATCTTCCATTTGCTTGCGGCTGGCTTCCCGGGCTGCTTCCGATTGCTCACGGTCGCGTCTGGCAGCCGTGACTTCCCGCTGGCGAACGAACCAGATCAGGGCAGCGCCGCTGATAAAGCCGATAATGAAGAGGATAATTCCAATATAATTTGACATGTCTGAAGCTACGGAATTGTGAGGAAACGGGGAAAGGAAAGAAAAGGGACCAAGGCGACGATGATCTACACCCATGTAGTACGAACGAGGGGTCATCATGTCAGGAGTCCGATAGATGATTTATGACCTTGAGCTCCGGAATAATATCCGAATCCGGTCATATCCGACTATAATAATATTCCATTTGGATTGTATGATTTTTCAGCTTAATATTTGAATAATAGAGAAATATAAGGGGGAATTACATGGAATGTTATCATAGAGTTTTACACGGCCATAAGGTATTATACAACTCGTTCAATAACTAGTTAGGTTATAAAAATATCAACAAGTTAATGAGGAAGAAGTTAAATATAAAATGGGTTATTCAAAAATTTTCATGGTGGGCGACCTGGGCTATTGAAGAACAGGTGCTTACTGTGATATCTAATTTTCAAAGGAGAAAACACAATGAAGAAAATATTTTATAAACCAGTTGTAACAGTTAGCTGTTTCTTGGCTCTTACCAGTGGTCCCGTTCTGGCCAGCGGCAGTAAAGCAGCCAAACCAAGCCCAGATGAAGCAATAGCCATGCTGAAAGCTGGTAACGAACGTTTTGTAATCGGTAAAACTACTCAACCCCATACTAACGCTGCCCGTCTTGCCCTTGCTGGCAAAGAAGATCAGGGAGATCACGCCTATGCAACCGTTATCTCCTGCTCTGATTCCAGGGTTCCTGTTGAAATCCTGTTTGATGCCGGCATTATGGATATTTTTGTTATTCGTGTTGCCGGTAATGTTCTGGATGTAGATGAGGCAGGGTCTGTTGAATATGGCCTGGCCCATGTAAATACCCCAGTATTGGTCGTGCTTGGACATACTCAATGTGGCGCAGTAACCGCAGTGACAAATGCTGTCCAGGGCCATGGTCATCCACTAGAAAGAAATATTCCACCTCTAGTTGACAACATTATTCCGGCAGTGAAAAAGGCAATTGCAAATAACCCTGGAGCCCACGGCGCTGATGTAATTCCTTATGCAATTGAAGAGAATATCTGGCAGGGAATTGAGGACCTGTTTATGGAAAGCCCTGTTTCCCGAGATCTTGTTAAAGCAGGGAAAGCCAAAGTTATTGGCGCTATCTATGACGTATCAAATGGTAAGATAAGCTGGTTGCCTGAAGAAAAAACTGTTGAAATACTGAAAAAAGTCGAGGCAAATCCTAAAAGAGCCATGGAAGGAATGGCAAAATAATTATGTTTCCAAATTTAACCAAAAAACGGTAATAATTACCGAACAATGGGCTGCAGGGGAATTAGCACACGTCCGGTTTTTTTGTGTTTTGGAAGTGCGTCGAGCGCGCTAATCCCCTGAACCCCAGCCGTTAGCCGTCAACTATTCCAAAACTGATAGTAAAGAATCAAACAGCCTAAAGGAGGTTTTAGAATGCACTTTCGTATACCACCCTTATGGTGGCCAGTTCTAGCTGTGGCTTCTCCGGTCATTGGTCCCTTGTTACTAATCAGAAACCGTCGCTTCAAGGATAACCAAACTCGGGCAGCTAAAGTTAACCAGGAACGCATAAGCCAAGCTAACCGCCTTGAAATGCCCGAACTTGATTACTTAGAGTTGACTGTTTTGGTGGAATGGAAAGCCAAGGAAGGATTTATAGGCGATGCGGGCGTATCCTATCTATTCAAAACCGAATTAGGGTCTATGTTGTATGACATTGGGTTTGGTCCGACTCGTCCAGCTTTAAGTCACAATGCCACCAAGCTGAGTTTTAGCCTGGATCAGATAGATGCTTTAACGATCTCGCACCTTCACGGCGACCACATGGGCGGAATGTCTGCTCAACGATCCCTGCAAGTAACTGTTCCCGATGAACTCATGTCCTCAATGCCGAAGCCCTGTTTTTTGCCTGACACGGCTGAAGCCAAAGGATTCAAAGCCAAGGTGGTCGAAAAGCCCCAGTTAATTAGCGCCGGTATTGCTTCCATTGGGCCTTTAGCCAGGAGTCTTTTCATATTTGGTTACACAGAGGAACAGGCGCTGTTGGCCCGAATTAAGGGCAAGGGTCTGGTGGTCTTCACCGGTTGTGGACACCCAACTATTGAAGTTATTTTAGAAATGGTAAAACGTCTTTCTGATGAGCCCCTTTATGCTATTGGTGGTGGGCTCCACTTCCCCGTCACTGAAGGGAGAGGCAACCGGGCTGGCATCAGGTTTCAGACCATTATCGGCACAGGAAAGCCACCATGGCAAAGGATTAACAATGGAGACTTGAGTCGAACTATCAACGCAATCAATAATGCTAGTCCTGAGAAAGTGTTTCTTTCTGGACACGACACCTGCGACTATGCACTCAATCGGATGAAAAATGAACTCAAGGCACAGACCGAGGTGCTTATAGCGGGAGCAAATTATAACATTTGATCGGGTGTGGTTGCTTTCTTAATTTACCTACTGCGTCTAACGTTATGCGTTAAATAATATTAGGAGGAATAAATGATACGAAAAATATTATGGGTGTCTTGTTTTGTTTCATTGCTCCTGATTGTGTTCTTGTGCTCAAATGAACTATAATGTAGCAATTTCATCCGATGGTACAAATATCTGTTTCGAACACAAAGGTCAAAGTGAACCTGCTATAGTTTTTGTTCATGGTTTTAGTACTACGCGGAAATTTTGGAATTATCAACTAGAACATTTTTCAAATGAATATAAGACTGTAACAATAGATATTGGAGGTTTTGGAGAATCGGGAAATACAAGAACTAATTGGACAATCGCAGCCATGGGGGAGGATGTTGTCGCTGTTATAAAGAAGCTAAAATTGAATAGAGTTGTTTTGGTTGGTCATTCAATGGGCGGGCCTGTAATCGTTGAGGCGGCAAAATTAATTCCAAAGAAAATAGTTGGTTTAGTTCCAGTTGATATACTTCAAAATATTGATTTTGTATGGACAGATGAGTTTATTACCGGATTCATTGACTTAATCAAAACCTCATGGAAAAATCCAGACTCCTGGACTTTATCAAAGAATAAAACAGTTATACAACGTTATGTCGATCAACTTCCTGATGAACAGCCGGGTTATTGGTGGCCAATATTATCGCGAACCTTAAAATGGATTAATGTTAGTAAGGAAAAGATATCTAAAATTAATGTTCCAATTATTTCTATTAATTCTGACGAAACAGTGACTAATGTTCAATTATTTCGGGAATATTCCCCTACCTTTAGCGTTAAAATAATTCCCAATACTGGCCATTATTTAACATGGGAAGAACCTGATAAATTTAACAAGGCACTTGAAGAGGTAATTATTGAATTTCAGAGATTAAATGACTCGAACTGACGAACGCATAACACAAGCATGCAATGGATCCCGACACTTTGTGTACGGGACCGCAGAGCTACCTCGTAATGCGTTAAAAACATGATCATTGCTAAAAGAGGAATATGGTGATGACCCTTATTGTTGGTGCTAGTGGAGCAACCGGTAGGTTGCTTGTAGAGCAGCTATTAATTCGTGGAGAGTCCGTCAAGATAATTGTGCGAACGGAGACCAATCTATCTGAAGCGCTCAATAGCCATGATAACTTGTCCATAATTCGGGCGGGTATTCTTGATCTTAGTGATGCTGAGCTGGCTCAGCATGTCAAAGGATGTAACGCAGTTGCTTCGTGCTTGGGGCATAACCTGAGTTTTAAGGGCATGTTCGGCCATCCTCGCCGTCTTGTAACAGATGCTACTCGTCGATTGTGTGGAGCCATCAAGGTTACTAAGCCAGAAGTACCAGTAAAGTTTATACTCATGAACACCACCGGTAATAGCAACAGGGATCTTTCTGAACGTATTTCATTGGGTCAAAGGTGCGTTATTTGGCTTCTGCGATTATTGCTACCACCACACGTGGACAACGAGATGGCAGCGGATTTTCTGCGCACCGAGATTGGTCAGAATGATAGGATAATTGAGTGGTCAGCAGTTCGTCCTGATGGTTTGATCGATGAAAGCGAGACGACCGATTATGAAGTACACCATTCCCCAACTAGAAGTGCAATATTTGATGCCGGCACTACCAGCAGAATTAACGTAGGACACTTTATGGCTGAATTGATTACAGACAGTGACGCATGGTCTAAGTGGAAAGGACAAATGCCGGTGATCTACAACAAGACCTAGGTGCAGTTGAATGTTATTCAAAGAAACGCATAACCAGACGCTGTACCGGACGCTTTTATCAATTGGAAAATGGAGAATGGAGAATGGAGAATGGAAATTGGAAATTTTTGAATTAAAAGCGCCGCAGAGCTTTTCCGTAATCGGCATACAGTAATAGATCAAGTTAATGCTTTTCCAATGATAAGAAATTTTAGCAAATTAGAACCAATAGGAACAGGAAATATTTTTATGGAGCAACTTCGTGACTTATACAATCTAGCTGACGATAAAATTACATTTTTCATGGGACGCTATGGAATTCTGTTTTTAAGAGTCAGCCTGGGCATTATATTTTTCTGGTTTGGTTTTCTTAAGTTTTTTCCCGGGTTAAGTCCGGCCGATCAAATTGCTACTAAAACAATCTCTGTACTGACTATTGGCATCATTAAACCAAGCATATCGATAATTATATTGGCAATTTGGGAAACCCTGATTGGTCTGGGGTTGATGACAGGTAAGTTCTTGCGAGTTATATTGTTTCTGCTATTTACCCAAATGATGGGAACATTGACGCCGTTATTATTATTTCCGGCCGAAACATTCACACAATTTCCATATGCGCCAACATTGGAAGGACAGTACATTATCAAGAATCTAGTGCTGATAAGTGCCGGTTTAGTCGTTGGAGCAACTGTTCGCGGCGGGCGTATTATTGAAGACCAAGACAGAAGGCTTTGAAACATATTAATTGTAATTTGGCAATATTCTTATTATTCTATACTGGACGATATTCTAATATCTAATTGGATATGGTGATTCTAGATAAGAAAGGAGTATTATCATGCCTGAGAAAAAAGTCGGCTGTGCTCGTCCAACTGGCGCCGTAGTTGGAGATAATGCCGTCCAAGAAAGATCAGTTAAGGAGACAACAATGTTATCAGCAAAAGTTGGAACTAAAGCCCCCGATTTCGAAGCACCCACATATTATCAGGGAGATTTTACATCAGTAAAATTATCAGATTACTTGGGTAAATGGGTTTTATTATGTTTTTATCCTGGTGATTTTACCTTTGTCTGAGCGACAGAAGTGTCAGCGGTCGCTGCAAATTATGATACTCTCCAAGACTTAGGTGTTGAAGTAATCTCGGTCAGTGTTGATAGTCAATTTGTCCACAAAGTCTGGAATGATCAGGAACTATCAAAAATGGCAAAAAAAGATATTCCATTCCATATGGCATCCGATGGTCCCGGAAATGTTGGCAAGATATATGGTGTTTATGATGAAGGCGCTGGTGTCGAATTAAGAGGTAGATTTATAATAGATCCAGATGGAGTAATTCAGGCAATGGAAGTTATGACCCCTCCAGTTGGTCGACAAATGAGCGAAACAATTCGTCAGATAAATGCTTTCCAGCACGTGCGAGCCACAAAAGGATCTGAGGTCTGTCCAGCTGGTTGGACACTGGGCAAAAAGACATTGAAACCTGGCCCGTCATTGGTTGGAAATGTCTGGAAAGAATGGAGCCCACTAGAAGATAATTAAACAAAACACAATATCCTAAATTATGGTTTTTGGAATTTTAGTCTTTGCTATTAAAGGTAACATGATTAAGAATAAGGAAGAGATTTTCCGGAGAGATTACGAACAACGTATTAAGAATTAGTAACTGTCTGATAATCGGCTTGCGTTCAAGCAGTTGCTGGTTAGGTATTTTTGATTAACCACCGGGAAAAAAACGTCCTTGATCAATCATTATACTAGTACAAAACTTGTCGTATCCGGATTTATTGGTTAACATTCAACGTCTTTTGGGCATCTATCTGAACAAATAATCAAAGGGGTAAGAATTGAGATTTAATAGACGTAGTTTGCTGGCAATCATTTTTAGCGGAATATTATTCGCTCAACAATTTTCCGGACTTGATTATGTTATCAATGATGCAATCAGCAACCAGATATTCCCCGGTGCTACCGTCATCGTTGGCAATGACTCAAGCATTTTATATCATGAGGCTTACGGAAGATTTACCTATAATGCTAGTTCAGCATTGGTTGACACAAATTCAATCTTTGACCAGGCCTCCTGCACTAAAGTTTTTGCAACAACTTCCTGTATAATGAAACTGGTAGATTCCGGATTGGTTGATATCAACGAATACGTTGCCACCTATCTTCCTGATTTCGCCCAGAATGGCAAGGGTAACGTCAGAATCAAGAATCTATTGCTGCACAATAGCGGACTTGCAGCCTATTATTCCCCTTCCTCCAATCAGACTCCCGAACAGATAATTCAAGCAATTTTCGGGATGGGTCTGGTAAATCCAATTGGCACCTATTTATACAGTTGTCTGAATTTTGTGACTTTAATGAAAATTGTCGACGCCGTTACTGGCGAACCAATGTACCAATTTTTCGAAAATCATTTTACCACTCCGCTGGGAATGGAGCGAACCATGTTTGCTCCGCCCGATTCTCTGCATTCCAGTTGCCTGCCGACAGCTCCCGGTTTACAGGGTCTGGTTCACGATCCGCTGGCGCGGGGTCTGCTTGGCTATTCCGGCAATGCCGGTTTGTTTGCCACTACCGGCGATCTGGCACGGATCTGCCAGTTATTGCTGAACGAAGGTAATTACGGAGGAATTCAATATCTCAGTGCATCGATTGTCAACCAATTTACCACCCGCTACGATCCCAACGGCAGTACCCGGGCACTGGGCTGGGGCACCAATGCTTCTGGCTCTACATCTGCCGGATCGCTGTTTTCTCTGGAATCTTTTGGACATACTGGCTATACCGGAACTTCGGTCTGGATTGATCCAGTGAATAATCTATTTGTCGTTTTCCTGACCAATCGGGTCTATCCCGATGACACCGCCGCTGTAACATCCACCAGAAAACTTGTCCACGATGCAGCAGTACGAGCAGTGGCAGGCATTCCCCCGCAGCCAATATTAAAATCGATCCAGCGTGATTCGAATGACGATTTATATTTTAACTGGAGTTCGAATATCATCATGGGACCAGTAGATTCTACCGAAATCTGGATCGATATCGGCAACGGGTTTGAATTGTATGGATATAGCGAAATCGGCACCACCAATCTTTCACTGCCAATAAATTTGTACCCTGCTGATTCCCTGATCCAGGTAAAACTGCGCAATATCTACATTGATCAGGTCAGCGCCTGGTCTGACACTTATCCCTGCCGTGGCATTGTGAGCCAGGCTTTGATCGTTGATGGTTATGATCGGATTGGAAGCTGGGGGCAAGCCTACCATCATTTTGCATCCGTACATGCCCTGGCTTTTCCTGATACATTAAATTTCGCTACCTGTGATAACGAAGCCTTAATCTCTGGCACAATCAATCTCAACGATTATCCCTACGTTCTTTGGATTAGTGCTGACGAAAGCACAGCTGATGAGACGTTCAATTCAACTGAGCAGGGATTGGTGATAAATTACCTGAGGCAAGGTGGTAATCTATTTATCAGCGGATCTGAAATAGGTTGGGATCTGGGGCGCACTACCAGTTCATCGGCAGATCGCCAGTTTTACAATTCCTATTTGAAGGCCAGCTATGCTGGAGATGATGCCGGCAACTATTCCATCAATGGTACCAGTGGATCGCTTTTTGAAGGCATTTCATTCCAGTATGGCACATCCAGTGCTCTTTATCTTGAGGATTACCCGGATTACATCAGCGCAGTTAACGGAGGGGCTGTTTGTCTGAAATACGGGAATTCCCGCAATGCCGGTGTGGCTTTCGAAGGAATGTTCAATAATGGCAGCGAAACCGGTAAACTGATCTATCTAGGATTTCCTTTTGAAACAATAATTGGAACCATCAACCGCAAGAATGTAATGGAACGGGTATTCGGCTTTTTTCAACAGGCGACAGTTGCAGTCTCAGACAAAAATTCCAACTTTCAGCCAGGTGAGTTTTCCTTAAGTCAGAATTTTCCCAATCCCTTTAATCCAATTACAACAATAGAGTATCAAATCCCGATTACAAGTAATGTTGACATAAGAATATTCAATATCTTAGGCGAAGAACTCATGAATCTTGTATCCCGAAAGCAATTACCCGGATTATATCGAATCGATTGGGACGCCACCACCTATGCCAGCGGTCTGTATTTCTATATTTTATCTAATGATACAGGTGTATTAATCAGGAAGAAGATGGTCGTTTAAAAATAATTCAAATACATGCCAGGCCCAATTCACCAGCTTTTTCGGCCAATGCGTTAATTATAAATTGAATATGCTCAGCCCGGTCAACCCCAAGT
>JABMPO010000159.1 GCA_013203015.1 Fidelibacterota bacterium | reverse complement strand
CATCAAAGTCGATATGGATGAAATGGAATTACGCCGCCATCTGAATGAGAAACTGTTTCTCTCCTCCGGCGATTAGCCGAATCAAGTCCTACCATTTTTGATGCGACAACTGTTACTAACGATTACATTTATCGTAAGCACTGCCATTTCTCAGGAATATGTTGATGCTTTCTTGAAAATTGGAGCTACTCCGCGTACCATCAGCTTAGGGCAGGCTGTTGTGGCATTACCGCAGAATCCTGGTGGGTATCTGGTAAATCCTGCAGCCAGTGGATTTAGCATGGGACGAAGTATTTCTGGTATGTATATAAATCAATTTGGAATGGCTGATTTTTATTCTGTCACTACCAACTATCAATGGCGCTCAAAATGGCAGGTCGGACTCAATGTAGTCAATTTGTCAATTGATAATATCGCTGAAAAACCCGACCTAAGACAGGTCATTGATCTTGAAACCCGTCGTGACTCCATTAGAACGCTGGTCGCCCAGGGTTTCACCATGTTCCGTGATACTGAAACCGGAATCTTTGTAAATCTGGCACGGAATTTTTCAGTAAATCTGGACCTGGGCTGGCAAATCACACCTTTTTCGGTATTAATTCCGGTAGGAATAAATATAAAAATTCTGCACAAGGAATTGTATAATCTAATTGGGAATGGCATTGGATTTGATCTTGGCAGCATGCTGAGTTTCCGATTATCTGAAGCAATAGGCTATGATTGGCTAGGTGAGCTAACACTAGGTTTTGCCGTAACTGACGTCATTGGCTCAATGGTATATTGGAATAGTGGCAAATATGAGAATATCAGCGCAGGACTGGTAACAGGGATCGCCTATCGGCAGCAATTCAGAAAAATGCCATTGGATTTAATATTGCTTTTTCAGGATCATTCTATTGAAACCGAACACCAGATTGGAATTGAAGCCGTGCTCAAAAATATGATTGTTTTACGTCTGGGAAATAAATACGGCGAATATACCGGTGGGCTGGGCTTGAAATTGAAGATTGCGGATATTCCGCTTAGTATCGATTATGGCTTTTCTGATCATGATCTTGGAAATGCTCATAGAATTGGCGGCAGTTTCACATTTTAGTGATGGGAAAGTTGAAAAAACACCGACAATTTTGGGCTGGGTTAAGTTATAAAGTTAGTTACCCTTTATTAAGTCTGGTGATTCTGGTTCTAATTGCCTGCCCTGAGCCTGTCGAGGATCCGGATCCACCCGATAAACCGCTATTAGTAGCCAAATCTCTTCCTGAAGCCTGGGATGAGCGGGGAATCGATGCAGATAATACTGGAAAAAACCAGATCGTGTTAATGTGGCATCCCAATTCAGAAAAAGATTTGGCTGGCTATGCAATATTTCGCGCTGACACCTTGATTACCAACCGTTTTGTACATATTGCTAATATCGACTTATTCCATACCATGGATACTGATACCATTTATAATGATGATAGCCTTAAAACCTATATCGATTATTTCTATTTTATTAAGGCCCGTGATAATGCCGGTAATTTGAGTGCTGCATCGGATACAGTCAGCTATCGATTATTGCAGGCTCCCTACTGCATCGCCCCGATTGATACGACTACTGGAGATAATTTTACTTTTAAATGGATGGATCGAGCTTCACAGTATACTTATTCGATTGAATATTTGCTTAGACTTGATAATGTGAATTTGAATCAAACGGTTTGGGTTTGTCGGTTCACTAACACCTGGTATGGTTATGAGAATAACACCCCAATTCCATTTCCCTATTTTCCCAGTGAACAGTCCGGACCATCCAATTTACTTTATTGTGACAGTCGGTTTCAGCAGTTGCCAGCCGGTGTTTATCGCTGGAAGGTAAAAGCGATCAGCGAAGTTGATAATCACACCACTTTGGATGAGGCCAGCGGAGAGTCGGAGTGGGTATTCTTTACAATCGAATGATTATTAATCTAATATTTTAATTGTATTAACTATGATTTGGCCTCGATAAATTTGCACGAATAATTTGTTGAAAAAAATGGTATTCGGCAGAGAAAATCACTATAAAGCGGAATTCTTATCAAATCACAGATTCAAATAATACCCTGCCGGAAACAACACGAAATAATCAAGGGGAAACCATGAATACGAATAGCAAAGTAATGAATCGCTGGTTAGTGGTAATTGGCGCAATTATTATACAACTCTGTTTGGGCGCAATTTATGCTTGGTCAGTATTTACGCCCCAACTGAAGGAAGCAGGTTGGACTGCTGCTCAAACCCAGGCTGTTTTTGCTGCTGGGTTAGCCTTTTTTGCCATTGTTATGGTAATTGCCGGCAGGCTGATGCCTAAAATAGGTCCGCGGGTGTTAGCGATGGCGGGCGGTGTTGTACTCGGCATCGGATATTTACTGGCTGGTTTGTTCGGTGGAACAAATTTCTGGGCAATATTTATTTTTATTGGTGTTATCGGTGGTTCCGGTATTGGGCTGGCGTATGTAGTGCCGATTGCGGTGGGAATGCGTTGGTTTCCCGATAAAAAAGGTTTAATAACAGGGCTGGCGGTAGCCGGATTTGGTTTTGGCGCCATGTTGTGGGTCAAGCTTGCTGGTACCTGGGGAAATCTGATCGCTGATCTTGGATTGAATGCTACCTTTACAATTTATGGGATAGTATTTTTCATTTCAGTTGTTATTGGTGGTATCTGGATGGTATTTCCACCGGAAGGCTGGAAACCGGAAGGGTGGACACCACCCGCCCCGGCACAGGGATCAGCAGCATCAGGCACATCCGATTTTACCAGTGGAGAAATGCTGAAAACACCTCAGTTCTACATGATTCTAATTACTTTCGCATTTGGTGCAAGTGCTGGATTGATGAGCATCGGTCTAATGAAGTTGTTCCCGATACAAGCTCTAACCGCCGCCGGAATTGCCAACGCCAGTGCCGTGGCTGGTACAGCAATGGCTGTTTTCTTCTCGCTGGCTAATGGTATCGGTAGGATTGCCTGGGGCGCAATGAGTGATAAACTCGGTCGGAAAACATCGATTGTTATTATGATGGGCACTCAGGGCATAATAGTTATCCTATTTCAATGGATGGCTGGAACACCAGCGTTGTTATACCTCGGTGCTACACTGATCGGGTTCAATTTTGGTGGTAATTTTGCATTATTCCCAACCATGACAGCGGATACATTTGGTACTAAGTTTATTGGACAAAATTATGGTTGGGTTTTTCTAGCTTACGGAATAGGCGGGATATTTGGTCCGATATTAGGTGGCAGGTTAGGTGACATGGGTAATTTTCCATTAGCTTTTACTATTTGCGGAGTTTTATGCCTGTTGGCAGCAATACTTATTTATTTGGTAAAACCGCCACAGATTAAAACCGCGTAGTCAGTTTCATTTGTACAATGTATAAAAAAGGGGCTGAAGCAACAGCCCCTTTTTTTATATGACAGGTGATTTATACGTTAGTAGCAGGGAAAATTAGTCGAAATACAGTGCCGACACCCGGTTGACTCTTGCAGGATATCCAACCTTTATGCTGTTTGACCAGTCCGTAAACAATTGACAGGCCTAATCCGGTTCCATTGTCAGCTGTTTTGGTTGTAAAAAATGGATCAAAGATTCTTTCACAAACTTCTGAATCCATGCCAATACCATTATCACGGACTGTAATTTGAATATAGGATTCGGCAGAGCTAATATAATTTCTTACATTTTTTGGTAAATTAATGATATGCTCAGTGGTTATTTCGATTGTGCCATAATCATTGAGCGCATCACGGGCATTAAGGCATAAATTGGTTAAAATTTGTTCAATGGCATTAATGTCGCCATTTATGCATTCTACTTCGTTTGAAAGTTTAGTCTTTATTTCTATTTCATTATTTAATAACTGTTGTAGGAACAACAAGTGGCTGCTGATAATCTTATTTAAATTAATTTTTTCAAACTGTAAATCCTGTTTCCTGCTGAATGACAACAGTTTTCTTGTTAACAGCGTTGCCTGGTCAAGTTTTTTCAAAATAACATTGTTGTAACCAAGCGTGGCGTCATCCGAAGATAATTGAGAGATTGCCAACTCGGTATAACTGGAGATACCGGTAATAATATTATTGAATTCATGGGCTACTTGACCGGCTAATTGGCCGATGGCTTCCATTTTTTGAGAATGTCGCAGTTGGGTCTCCAGATGTTGTTTTTCTATTTCGTTTTTAAGGCGTTGCGATATATTTCTGAAAACAAGCATACATCCACATACTAGGTTTTTCTGATCTTTTATTGGCGAAATGGTACAGTCAATGGGAATAGAAAAGCCGGTATTATTGTTGATAATCTGATAATTGCTCAGGTGAACTGACATTCCTTTTTGAACAACAATATCGAATGGCTTTACTATTGATTTAATTTTTTCTGAATTAAATAGATTAAATATTGAGAAAAACGGTTTTCCGATTAATTCGTTATCACTTGTAAGTAATTTTCTTTTTGCGGTCGGATTGGCAAATGTTATCAGGGATTGCGAATTGATGGCAAGGATTCCATCGCCGATGCTTGTGATAGCTGTCTTATACCATTTTTTTTGCAGCAGAATAGCGTTATTGATATGATGCTTATAAATTGCCAACTCAATTGCAAATTTTAATTCGGTTGGATTGATTGGTTTGGTTAAATAACTGGAAGGCCTGCTGACCTGAGCGCGTTTCAGGGTTTTTTCATCAGTTTTTGCGGATAAATAGATGAAAGGTATATCATAATTACATTTCATTTTACGTGCTGCACAAATGCCATCCATCTGGTCACCTAATTCGATATCCATTAATATTAAATCGGGTACCTCTTCGGCAATTGTGATCAACAGCTGTTCGCCCGATGATACAATTCCGAATACCTGATGACCAAAATTTTTAAGCATGTATTCAAGATGCCGGGAAATTGAAGGATCATCTTCAACGATTAGGATTTTAACTGAATCAAGTACAATTTCAGATTCAGTCATTTTTTCAGAATCAATTAGTAGCTGGCTGATGTTGTCGAAATTTGTATTCATTAATTGTTTAGTGGTATGATCCATTACTTGAAGTGCCATATGTTGCTAAACTGCATTGTCGATAGTTTAACAAGCTCTGGAATATATAAAAATTAACTTGATATATACAAAATATTTCAGTACAATGCCGTTGAACATTAAACAGCCTAGGAGAAAAATATGTCATTCAAACTATTATTCAGCTTATTATCCATAGTTCTTTTCTTGAATATTAATATCGGGTCCGGCGATAATGATAACGTTATCAAAGGTGGCGATGAAGATACAATTCAGAAAATAGAGATTGTTGCTGATTCAGGTACCGGAGAAAATGATTAAAAACGTCATCGTAGATGTAACAGCACTTATTCCATTTCCAAATAGTGAAATTTCCGAGCCAGATTTAGTCAAAAATAAAGGATTAATAAATCATTTCTCCAGTATCCTTGCTGATATTTTTGATCTAAATGTAATCTCAACAGATTTGGCACTTGACCGACTGTTATCTTTGGAGCAATCGAGTGATCCTAATATCAATAGTATGGTCCTTGCTGGGTTAGGCGGGATTCATACATTTGTAGGTAATTATATAAATGCTT
The DNA here is from genome assembly GCA_013203015.1 of Fidelibacterota bacterium. Taxonomy (GTDB): domain Bacteria; phylum Fidelibacterota; class Marinisomatia; order Marinisomatales; family TCS56; genus JABMPO01. Next base: position 315 of record JABMPO010000159.1, on the reverse strand, counting down.
TTTCAGCATTTAGGAAGTCCCTCGATTTGGTTGATAATAATGAAGTCCTGGCAATTGTCTATTCTGAGTTATCCACATTATTGCGAAAACTTGAATATAAAAGTGAAGCAATCGCATTGATTCGTGGAGCCCTTGGGAAAACTACTAATGAGACATTAATTTGGAAATTGCGAACTCAGCTCGGTTTATGTTATAAATATTCGGAGCCTGAAATTGCCAGAGGATATCTTTTTAAATCGTATAAGTATTACGATTCAGTGAATTACTATCCCCGAAAAGCAAGAATATTACGACATTTGGGAAGTATCTACATTT
>JABMPO010000158.1 GCA_013203015.1 Fidelibacterota bacterium | reverse complement strand
CCTGAGCAGTGCGCATAGTCTTACGCGCCGAAAACCGCAATTTGCGAGCTGCTTCCTGCTGCAACGTGCTGGTTATAAACGGCGGTGAAGGCCGGGAAGAGAGCGGTTTTTCTACAATGTCACTGACTACCCAGGGTCCCGGTTCCAGCTCTTTAGCCAGGGTTTCGGCCTGGGTTTGCGACAGAATCATCAAATTTTTCCGGGTCGGCAGTCCCGTGGCGCCATCGAAGTCTTTCCTGGTTGCCAGGCGTTGACCATCCAGTCTAAAGAGTTGGGTAGAAAATATTTTTGGATCGCTGGTGGCTAAATCGGCTTTGAGAGTGTAATAGGTGGCATTCTTGAAGGCTGCCCTTTGGCGTTCCCTGTCCACAATCATCTTGATTGCTGCCGACTGCACCCGCCCCGCCGACAGGGCCGTCTTGACAAATTTCATGTTTTTCTGGAGTGTATTCCAGAGTACCGGAGAGATTTTATAACCTACCAGCCGATCGATAATCCGGCGCGTCATCTGGGCATCAACTAACTGGTAGTCAATGGGGTGGCGATTCTGCATGCCTTCCCGGATGCCGGATTTGGTAATTTCGGTAAACTGGACCCGCTCGAGTTTGGCTTTTGGTAATTCCTGAGCCAGATGATCGGCAATAGCTTCCCCTTCCCGATCCGGGTCAGTCGCCAGGATAATTTCCGGGGCGGTTTTGGCGGCCGTCTTCAATTTCTTCATGAAATCTTTACGGTCTGGCAGGATTTGCAAAGTCGGTTTAAAATCGGCCTCGATATCGATACCCAATTCTTTTTTGGGTAAATCTTTGATGTGGCCGACACAAGCCAGGACCTCGTACTCGTCACTAAGATAGCGGGCAATCGTCCGGGCTTTGGACGGTGATTCAACGATCAGGATTGGTTTTTCACTCATAATGGGGCGGAATTTACAGGACGTTTACGTTTGACAAGAACAATTTCATAAAATTCATTTTAGCAGGTGAGAGATGAGATCGGCAGGCGCGATTGCGGATTGTTCACCGGTATTTAAATCCTTGATTTGAACCGTTCCGGCTTTGATTTCAGTGTTGCCGTTAATTATTACGAATTCAGCTCCGAGTCGATTCGCTTCACGAAATTGGGCTTTCATACTGCGGCGCAAATAGTCCATATCAGATTTAATTCCTGCATTTCGCAGTTGCGAAATCAGTACCAGGTTGGCGGCGCGGCCGGGATCATCCAGAGAAATCAGATAAATTTTCGTATTTTGTGGGTTAGCAATTATGCCGGCTGCATCCTGAGCCAGTAATACGCGTTCAATACCAGTAGCGAATCCGATGCCCGGGGTTGGTTTTCCGCCCAAAGTTTCAATCAGACCATCGTAGCGACCACCACCACAGACCGAGCTCTGAGCGCCCAGAGCGGGGGATATAATCTCAAAAGTGGTGCGGGTATAATAATCGAGACCACGCACCAGATTTGAATCTTCCTCAAATGGAATCGACAGCGATTTCAAGCCTGATTTCAATTCCTCGTAATGAGCCCGATCAGCGCTGGTCAAATATTCGGCAATTATGGGCGCGGATTTAACGATTTCCGCTTCGTGAGGAACTTTTGTATCCAGAATTCGCATGGGATTGGTATCAAAGCGTCGGCGGCTGGTTTCCGATAAATCGTTCAGGTGGGGACGCAGGAAATCTTTCAGAGCTTCCCGGAAGGCGGTCCGGCACTCACTGGAACCAATACTGTTCAATTTGATCGTCAGATTTTCCAGCCCCAGCTCCAGCAAAGAAAAATAGGCAATTGCGATAATTTCCAGATCAATTTCCGGATGTGGCGAACCGAGCGCTTCCACACCATACTGGTGAAATTGTCGATAGCGACCTTTTTGAGGACGTTCCTGTCGGAAAGCGTGATCAATGTAATACAGTTTTGTGAGTGGCGTGATTCGGCCCAAATTATGTTGCAGGTACGACCGGATCACCGGGGCAGTCAGTTCCGGTTTGAGGGTGACGCTGGTGTCGCTCATATCCCGAAAGCTGTACATCTCCTTGGAAACGATATCAGTCTCGGAGCCAACCCCGCGGGCGAATAATTCGGTCCGCTCAAACGCCGGTGTTCGGATTTCCGCATAACCATAGCGCTCCATGAAATTGTGGATATTCTGCTCCAGGCTTTGCCAGCGCCGAGACTGCTCAGGGAGGATATCGTGGGTGCCTTTGATGGATCGTAGAGTATTCATAATCGTCTAATTAATCAATCCGGCTAATATGTCTCTGGCCAGGGCCAGTTTATTTTCTGGAACAAAAAGTTTGACCCGGCCACCGGTGGACCCGAGACCTGAAATATTGAAAGTAGCCGTGAGTACATCTGATTTTATATAATGGGCAATGCCCTCCTTCTTTAAAATCTCAGCTATCATATCGGCATATATTTTTCCTTGCAGCGTTCCTACTGATATCCATTTTATTTCTTCCAGTGGTAGCTCTAATGGTAGGGTCTCAACCAGGGTAACATTGCAATCGGCACAGTGTTTTATTTCCGGTTTATACTCAGCTTGACACAAAGGACAATACATGATCACTCCTATTATTGACTTGGAATTTGCATTAAAGCTGGCAGCAAGTAAATAATGAATGCTGCCCATTTTGCCAGTTTCTCATGCTGCATTAATAACCACTCACATGTCTTCCTGAACGCAGCTCGCCCTTAATATCTTTCAATGAAGCGTCTTTCGGTGAGATTTTCAAATAGAAGCCGCTGGCCCAGCCCGATGGGACCCAGTTGATGGACATTTCCCAGCAATGCAGATCCCGGTAAATTGATATGCTGTGTCGAATCAATTGTTGATTTACCAGATTGATGTTGGCATTGTATTTAATCCGCCAGTTTTTAGTCATCTGAATAGTGGCGCCGGAATTCAGTTGAAAACGCCGGTTCTCGGTGGGCATTTGTGGATTTGTCAAAGAATATGAAAACGAAAAATTGGCATTCCACAATTTGTCGCCTTCCAGTTGGCGTGGTTTCTCAGTGGGACTCTCTGGTAATTCTTCATCCGGCAATTCTTCGCCAAATGCGGTGGAATCAATCAGAGTATCGGCATCCAGGGTAATTGGTATCAATCTTTTGCCGGAAAATGAAAAGCTCTGGGACATGCTGACTCTGGTAAGTCGGGGGGTTGGAATCCCATATTTGTTGACGATAATTTTATCTGTTTTTTCATTCAGAGCTTCATCATATTCATAAAAATCGTGGGTCATATTTAAGTCCAGACTCAGCTTTTTGCTGAGTTTTGACCGCAGGGATGAACTGATTGTACTGAATTTATTTTTGTCGGCTTTGAAATTGTAACCGGTCGAAAATTTATATGAAAACAATTCTCGTTTAATTTCTTTTTCATCTTTCAGTAGTTTAGCCTGGAAAACATTATTCATTGAAAAAGATATTGACTGTGATTCAGTTTTTGGGCTGCTGCCAGCCTTGGTACCGGCGAATCTATCCAACAATAATTGGTTACCACTGGTGTCGGTGATCGATTGAAAATAACCGAAATCGTGCCCGAAAACCGGCTTAGAGAAATCGGGGCTGTAATTATATGACACGGTTGGTGAGATAGTATGTCGTATAAATTGCAGGCCGCCAATCTTCACCGGAAACAGACCATAAATTTGGGTACCAAGTCCCAGTCTCATGTTAGCAGTTGTTCGAGTTGCGAAACCAGAAACTTCGTCTTTAATGATCGAGTTTGTCGCCGAATCAAGTCCGGTAATAGAGTAACTGCGATCCACCCAGTTCGACTTCCAACTAACCGATGGATTCAGATTGATGTAGCGAAAGATTTTTTGGGGACCCGCTAAACTACCGTTATGCGTGATACCATAATCGGCATCAGTTCGCACCGTCGGGTTCCAGCGATAGGTTCCGGCTGAGTCCGGATTAACTTCTGACTGATAATAAGTTTTAATAGAATTATTGAGGCTGCCATTATAATTCCAGGTGATATTGTGGTACCAGCGCTTGGTTTTTCCGCTGGATTTGAAGAAGTGATCCTGGCCGTGCCGGAAGCTGATAGCTGGCAATTTGCTGACAGAGATTGATTGTTTCTGGTTGGCAGCCGTTGGTTCCTGGTAAAAATCTGAGCCAGGATCAATATATTTCTCGGCCATCAGAAATTGTTCCGAATTGAGGTTCATACTGAGCGAATTGTTGTGTTTCCGCCAGCGCTTGTTATAGGTCAGGTTGGAATTTGCCTTTTGGTTTAAACGTTTGTTCGGATCGATACTGTTATCCAAATCATATGATTTATTACTGGAATAAGTCGCATTTATTCTCAGGGATTGGTCATGGCGCATGGATTGACTATGAACCAGAGTCAATTGCAGATCGGTTTTGGAACCCGGTTCCAAAATTTGGGAAATATCTTTAACTCCGGTAGGCAGGGTTTGGACTAATTTGAAGGTAAAAGCACCATTAAATCGGTAACGAAGTTTATAACGGTGATAATTGCGGAAATGGATGCTGCGGTTAGTGTAAAAATCCAGCAGGAATTTTGAATCATAATAATCATTGGGTGCCCAGAAATAACCCAGTCCGTTTATAAATTGTCCCTTATACCTGTTCTCGCCATAACCCGGCATGATCCAGCCGGAATGGCGTTGACCGCCCTGATGGGGCAGGATGGCCAGGGGGACTGCAAAAATCGGGATTCCAGCGATATATAATATTAGTGGGCGGGCGACCATTTTATCCTGATTGATCATTTTCATACGCTTGCCCCCAAAATGAAAATGGGGGATATCCAGATCGCAGGTTGTGAAGCTGCTATGTAAAATATAAAACGTCTTGTTATCGACATTCCGTAATTCCTGACCGGAATAATAGCCGCCACCGGTTTTGGTGCGTCCCTGGATTATCCTACCATGACGATTCTTAAGATTATAAGTCAGGGAATCTCCGTACATAGGCTCACGGCCACGCTCATTAATTGTGGGGCGCAGTTCCGGACTGCTGGTATCACCGGGAAGGGTCGGAAGTGCTTTTAATAAGTCGTTTTGCCAGGATACGTTTATATATCCGGCATTAAGATTCATATCGGTGTAATCGATACTGGCATTTCCAATCAAATCAGTGGATTCGCTGGCGATATTGTAATCGATCAAATCCGAATTGTATTTTATGGGTGCATCGATACTCTCACTGGCGGAATCCGGTTTGAATTCACCACGGGCGCCACCATCGATGATAATATTCTCAAGCTCACTGTCGCCGAAATGCATGATTATGGTATCACCGCTGGCAGTATTATTCCCCTGATATAATGAGTCTTCAAAAATGTGGTATAATGTTGTGGCCATCCCTTCCAGCCGCATTGAATCTACTGTACCATCGGTGAAGTAACCGTGCAGGATATTGCCGGTCATATCATCATCGAATTCCACCGGTTCATTTACAACCACGGTTGAATCATCAACTGCAGAGGTTGTTTCTCGGAAACCAGCAGCCGGATTAATAACGTGGGCGGCAGTCGGAATGAATATGGATTTCAGAGCATCATTGGCATATTGCAATTCTATTTCACTACCCATGAGTATCTGACCATTATCCCGGACAACGGGGTCGATTTTCAAAATTGTTAAACTGTCCTCAAAAGCATAAACTGCTTTTCCGCAGGTTGCAATTCGCCCTTCTTCGGCGATAGTCACTAACCCCTCGGCTGAGTAGGAAGCAGCTTCAGCCTCAGGCGCTTTATGGTAATTCAGACGCCGGGCGGTTATTACCTGTTTTTCCTGTTCCAGCCGAGTATTGCCCATAGCCATACCACTATCAAGTTCGGAAAAATAATTGAGTGTATCGCAGGTCAGGTCAAAATCAGAATCCCAGATATGGGTGTTGCCAAAACCCATCAGTAAATCATTGGGCGAGTCGTGATGGAGGGAATCACAGGTCAGAGTCAGTTCTTCCTGAATAATTTTGACATTACCGATTAGGATTCCCTGCCCGGTTTTTTCGTTGTAGCGGGCATTATCGCAGTTCATGATCAGGTCATTTTTGGTGATGATTACATTGCCCTGCAATAATTGAATTGCCTGTCCATCTACCGTGATATTTTCCAGAATATCAGCCTGTTTCAAACGCAGTCTGTCGTCGCCATAAATGGTGCCGAAAGTCCCCAGAATGATTAAAACAACAATCTGATGCCAGCGGTTATTTCCCATAGCGCTCCGGCCAGAATTGTTTCAGTCGCTGGCGAATGAAAGCCTCGTGGCCCTGATCGGTGGGTTGATAGAAATCGGGTTGTACTCCATCTGGTAAATAGGTTTCTTTCACAAAATGTTTTTCGTGGTCATGGGGATAAACATAATTTTCTCCATAACCCTGTTCTTTCATCAACTTAGTAGGGGCATTTCGTAAATGCAGCGGAACTGAGGGAGTTCCGCCTTT
>JABMPO010000157.1 GCA_013203015.1 Fidelibacterota bacterium | reverse complement strand
TTATATATAATCAACTGATCGGTGTTGCGCGTCGCATTCACGTTAGCAACGTCGAATGAACCGGAAGCGCCGGCAGCCCAACCGGAAAATGCAATTGTCCCGATTGTGGGTTGGTTATTTTCGTCAAAGCCAATCGAGGACCAGTCCACTGATGTCTTTAGCATTGCACCATTAATCACCTGCGATCCAATCGGAACTCCACCGGATGCGTAAAAATCGGCATTGACCGCCCCAACCACCCGGTGCCCGGTAGAATTACTACGGGTCGCCATTGAACTGGTGGTTTCATAGCCGGATATCCGATTATTTGCTTTCACAGATTCCATTTTCAGATAGGGATTCTGGAGATCAATTTCCAATACATTTATTATCCAGGGAACGGTGGGGGCATGGACTTTTTTATGAATCACGCCCGGACCCACGGTTGTGGTTGAAGTGGTATAAAACTGGGTTTGTGAAAATAGCGGGTAATTACAAATCAGGGTGGTTAAGAGAAGCAGTTTTTTTATCATAATCCTGTGCCGGTTGAAGTTGAAAATTAATCTGGCAAAAGCAATATTTCAAGTTAGTCTGCTTTGTTCATGAACTACAATTTATAATGGGAGGTGTATAGGATATAAAAGAAAAAGCCTTCTGCTCAGAAGGCTTTCGTACGCCAGGGAGGGCTCGAACCCCCGACCAATTGATTAAGAGTCAACTGCTCTACCACCTGAGCTACTGGCGCATGAGTGTTTAAAAATGCGTGTCAAAATTATCCTGAATAGCACTAATTCACAACTTATTATGGCGTGAGAATTGGCACTGGTTAGCATTAACCCCGGGGGAATTTGATATAAAATATATTACCGGTTGGCTGATTCGCTTTCACACCAACCTGGGCGTTATGTGCTTCGGCGATACGCTTAACAATTGCCAGCCCCAGCCCCATTCCACGCTCTGAATTCAATTGGTATTTACGGAAAAAGATATGATCATATTCTTCTTCCGGGATCGGCGGACCAAAATCTATCACGTGCACACAAATACAATCGTCCAGTAATAGTGATTCAATTATTATTCGTTTTCCTGATTTAGCATATCTGATGGCATTACTCAGATAATTTTTAAATACTTCGGCAATTATGGGATTAGCAGTGATTTCCAATCCTTCGCTAATATGGGATTCCAGGCTCATTCCGGTATAGTCCAAAGAGGAAATAAATTCTTTTGCAATTTTCTCAATGAGCTCTTTCAAATTAATTTGCTCTTTATCGATTTCATCGCCGATGGTGACTTTAGATAATACACTGGCATTTTCGATCACTTTCAAAAGACTATCACTACTGTGGCGGATATTTTCCAGGATATCCTGATCTGCACCATCTTCCAACGCTATTTCGGCGAAGCCCCGGATAACTCCGGCTGGATTTTTCAAGTCGTGGGTAATAATATCCAACAAAAGTTCTTTGATTGAATTTGCTTCCTGCAACTGGTCTTCGCTGAGTTTTCGTTTAGTATAATCGTTAAAAATTCCCAGAATAAATTCCTGCCCCTGGTAATTGATATAAGAATTGGAAACCGCCAACCAGATATTTTTCCCACTCCAGAAAGTTATTTCCCGTTCCAAAAACGCTTCGATTGAACGATCCTTAACTCGCTCTTGATGCTTGCGAATTATATTTTCACGCAGTTTGCTGCTGTACACCACGGCCAATGAATGTCCCTCGATCTGATCGATATCCATTTCCACCATATCGGCATAAGCCTGATTTACTTTGATCACTGTACCGGCCATATCGGTAATTCGCATACCAAGGGGCGATTTATCCCAGACCGACCGAAATTGTTGTTCCGATTCCTTTAATTGGTTTTCAACCAGTTTCTTTTCGGTAATGTCATTAAAGAGGGCGACAATATCACCGGACGGCAGTTTATAAATATAATTTTCAAACCAGGATTCAAGTCTGGAATCGGAATATAATTTTGTTGGATAATGTTGTGCTTGACCACTGTTCAAAACTTGCTTGAAAACAGCTAACAGGCCAAATTCTTTAATTCCAGGAAAAACTTCGGTCACAAGTTTGCCGCGAATTTCAGCGATCTTAACCTGAGTGAGTTTTTCACCAGCAGTATTTAAATCTTTAATTATAAAATTACTACCACTATTTACTGGTTCATAAATTGCCACAGCATTACTCATGCTCTGAAACAATTCGGTGTATTTGGATTCAGTTTCCCGGAGTGCCTGATTAGTTTGTTTACGGGCGGTGATATCCCTGAGC
>JABMPO010000156.1 GCA_013203015.1 Fidelibacterota bacterium | reverse complement strand
GCTCCAATTGCATTAGTGGGATTTATAGCTATCCCCATATTCGTTGGCAATTCGTTGTTCTATTTTATGGCTTCCATCTGCCTGACCCTTTTTGCAATGGATATATTCCGTACTCCCATAATATCGCTTATGGGAGATATTACGCCTTCACCGAAACGCTCCCAGGCCAATGGCGTCATTAATTTAATGGGTGGGGTTGGCGCGGTTTTGGCTTTTGTTGTTGGCGGGCTAATGTTTAAAATCTCAATCGGAGCGCCATTCTATTTTGGTGGTGCCACCATGCTATTTGGTTGTGCAATGGTACTGTTTTTTATCCGTGAGCCTGATCAACATCACGAAGAGGAGACCAAGCCATCGCTGATTAAAAGTTTGCAATCCGTTTTCCGCGACCAAGATAAATCAGCCCTGTATCTGTTGGGCGCAATATTTTTCTGGTTTCTGGGTTACGGTGCTTTGGAAGTGTTTTTTACATCTTTTGCCGTGAACACGCTAAATATCGACAGTGGTAAAGCGACCGGACTACTGGCATTCTTCTCGCTGCCAATTGTTTTATTCTCCCCTTTGAGCGGCTGGTTGGGGGCTCGTTATGGTCGTAAGCGTACTATCAGTTATGGCATTATTTTATTTGCGGTTTTGTTGACCTATGGCTTTTTCATGACTACCATCTTTGAAACAAAAATTGTTTTACCACTCTGCGGAATCGCCTGGTCATTAATTCTGGTAAATTCGCTACCCATGGCGCTTGATATGGCGCCTCCCGGGCATCTGGGCATTTATACCGGTCTATACTACCTGGCTTCACAATTTTCCAATATCGTGGGGCCAATTTTATCAGGCTATCTGATTCAATTATTCAATAATAATTATGCGGTAGCATTTCTGTATGGAGCAATAACACTTATTATTGCTTTAGGACTGATGAAACCAGTCCAGCGTGGGGAAGCTATCCAGGAGAACTAAAATGGAAAAACAGCTTATTTATGAACCGATGACGGTAATCACCGATTTGATTCTGGCTGGCATAACTGCCTGGTTTGCTTATGAGATCAATTCCTGGTATTGGGAAAGATTGATGAATGTGCATTGGCATTTTTCACGCGCATTCTGGATGCTGGCCCTGGGGGCGTTGCTCGGTGCCATCAGCCACGGAATCGGACCTCATTTGGATGCCGGTATAAAAGATTTACTCTGGCGTCTGACGACAATTTCTATCGGTCTGGCGTCGTTCTTTCTGCTAATGGCTGCTTTTCACCATGTTTTTGAATTTTCTACAGTTGAACTGCTGCGCTGGATTGCAGTAATCTTTTTAGTCATTTATCTAATAACGATCTGGCGCGATCCCCGCTTTATTAATGTGATTCGGTTTTATGCCCCCGCAATGGTATTTGTTCTGCTGGTAATGGTGTATAGCTATTTCGCAAGCTCAGCCGCCGGTACCGGCTGGCTGATCGCCGGAATTCTAGTTAGTTTTCTGGCAGCAGGCGTGCAAATGAGCGGATTTTCATTGCACAAACATTTTAATTACAATGATATCTACCACGTAATCCAGATGGCAGGAATGTATTTATTATATCGCGGTGCCATAGTCCTGAAAGATTGCAATGTCAATTGAATGATCTTTAACCTGAATACGATATTTGTTCTACGATCGGCAGTGTAACTATTAATGCCAGTTTGTAAATTTCGATGCTAAATTCCGCGTCAATTTTTGAAAGGTGAATTGTGAAAATAGAACTTACTGCTCCAAATTCTTATAGCTGCGAAATAACCATTGAGTTATCCTGGGATGAGATTGCTCAAGATTATGGAAAAACTGAACAAAAGATTATAAAAACCATCAAAATGCCCGGTTTTCGCCCTGGAAAAGTGCCTAAAAAAGTGGTGCTCAAACAATATCAACCAGCCATTGAAGCCCAGTTTGTCGATGAAGCAATTCAGAAATATTTCATGGAGGCCTTACGGGAAAAAAAGATTACCCCTATCAATCAGGCCAAAGTTGACGATATCAGTTTTAAACAAGGCGAACCTTTTTCATTTAAATTGAATTTTGAAATTGAACCGGTAATTGAATTGCCGGAACTCAAAAAGAACAATCTGAAAGTTGATAAAACGGTTTATATATCCGATCAGCAGGATATCGAGGACGCCATTGCCGACATGCAGGAACGTTTCTCCGAGGTGGTGACTGTAGAAGACGGATCCAAGGAAGGTGATTTCGTGGTCGCTGATTTACAGAAACTAGATTCCTCCGGCCTGCCATTAATTGGTAAAAAGCTTGAGCAACGGTATATTAAAGTTGGTGAAGGAGTGATTGGCGGCAATGCCAACACTAAACCGTTGTTGGGGCTAAAATCAGGGGACACGACGCGGATTGAATTACCTGAAGGAGATGGGCCTGCCACCAACACTTACGAGGTTACTGTTCACAATGTTGAGCAGCGAGCACCGGCTGAGATCAATGAAGACTTTATTAAGCAGGTTGACCCCGTAGCTAAGGATGAAGCGGACTGGCGCGAGCGTATCAAAGAGCGAATTGACGAAAACCTTGCTCATCGATCAGATGAATCTTTTAACCGGTCATTATCCGATGCAATGATTGAATTGGTACAACCGGAATTCCCGCCTTCCATGGTAGAAACATATCTGGATCGAATCCTCGAAGATATGAAAAAGAATAATTCTGGTAAGATTGACGAAGCCCAGATTAGGGAAGCTTACCGCTCCATGGCCGAACATAATCTGAAATGGTATTTAATTCATGGGGCTTTGATAAAAAGCCAGAAATTTTCCGTTTCTCAAGAAGATATTGACCAGGAAATTCAACGCTTGGTTGATCGTACACCCACTAGCGAAAAGGAAATCCGCAAATTCTACAAAAAACCAAGCAATCGCCATAAACTGGAAGATGATTTGTTAGAAAAAATGATTCTTGGTTATCTGCAGGAATATGCAAAAATCAAAGAAGTAAAGGTTAAAACCAAGGATCTTCGTGAACAGGCAGCCCGGGAAGAAAAAAATGGATAAGAATACAATCGCTCAATTAATTCCAATGGTGGTTGAACAATCAGGCCGCATGGAACGGGCTTATGACATTTATTCGCGCTTATTAAAGGAACGGATTGTGTTTCTTGGAACACCCATTGACGACACGATTGCTTCATTGATAATCGCCCAATTACTGTTTCTGGACGCCGAGAATTCAGAGAAAGATATTTATTTATACATCAATTCTCCCGGTGGAATTGTTACTGCCGGGCTGGGAATTTATGATACGATGCAGTACATTAAATCCGACGTCGCCACAATCTGCATGGGACAAGCTTCCAGTATGGGGGCACTTTTACTGGCCGGTGGTAAACCGGGGAAACGTTCAGCTTTACCGAATGCCCGGATTATGATTCATCAGCCCATGGGTGGTGTCGAAGGCCAGGCCAGTGATATTCAAATTCAGGCCGATGAGATTGACCGCCTGAAAAAACGATTGAATAAAATTCTTTCACAATGTACAAAACAATCCCTGCGCCGTGTTGAAAAAGACAGCGATCGAAATTTTTTCATGAGCGTGGAGGAGGCTAAAGATTACGGATTGATTGATACAATTCTGATCCCCCGAAAAAAATGAATAAACACTCAACTCCCGATAATAATAATCTGATACCGGAACTACTCCCGGCACAGCCTGATCCAGTCGAATTTGTGCTGCACAAACCGGCTGAAATCAAAACGTTTCTTGATCGCTACGTTATTGGTCAGGATGTGGCAAAAAAAACGGTTGCCGTGGCGGTCTACAATCATTATAAACGAATTTTATATCAACATCTTGATGAAGACGTCGAGATTGAAAAAAGTAATATTTTAGTGATCGGACCAACCGGAACTGGTAAAACCTTACTGGCTCAGACTCTGGC
>JABMPO010000155.1 GCA_013203015.1 Fidelibacterota bacterium | reverse complement strand
AATCGTTACATTTTCAGCTGCTTTTTCGGAAGTTTCTTCGATTATCCCCATTAAACTATCAGCTTCATTTGCTGTAGTTGAATCCTGTGTATAAACGGTACTTATCAGGATGATCAGGCCGATTATAATATTTTTTCTTAACATCTTCAACAAGCCCTCGTACGATTATGGTTTATTTTTTGCATATAATATCTGATGTACAAATTAGCTCGAATATCCCGAAAATGGTAAACATTTCGCTAGCACAAAATGAATATAAATTGTGGTTTTACTCATAATGAAAGTAATTATTTAATTGTTAATTACTGTTGATACCAGGGTCAGTACATCTAGAACATTTATATTTCCATCCTGCCTGATATCAGCAACATAGCGTTGTAGTGCAGTAGGTTCAAAACGGTGTAAAATAATATCAACCAACAGAGTGATGTCAATTACATCGATAGAATTATCAAAATTGATATCGCCCAAAGTGTAGTCCAGGGAAATTCCATTAATTATCGTGATGTCATCGACAGCCGCTTCCACCAGTGAGCCACCCCCATTGTCATCTGCAATGTACCTTAACCACAATTGATTCGGTTGTGACAGATATTGCGCAACCAGAAATTGATGATAAGTCCATTCGGCCGCCGATTCGGCGGTGTTTTCAACATCAAACCAATTCAGACTATCGCCGGATATTTGTACTTGCCAAAAATCCGAGCCTGGGTTATCTCCAGTATTATTTGTATACCAGCGCCAGTAAGTCAAGATCGGATCAAGATAACCGGTGAGATCAATCGCCGGTGAAATAAGGGTCGTTTTCCCGCCATCGACATCATTATCGCCCACATTGCTACCATTGAAGTCGGCATTACCCGTGACAAAACATTTCACTCCCTGCGGACTATGGTCATTTTCGGGTTGGACCGGTAAGCCGTTGGTAAATGTTCCAATGGGATCGACCTGTTCCCAGATGCCAGTAGTGGCGTTATCACCGGCTATTCCCATTGTCCAATCGGCTACCATCTCGACCTGATCCTCGAAAATCGTCTGGAAATCCAATAAACTACCCACTAAAAAGAAATAAGTTATATCCGGCGCCGAAGTGGGAGCATACATTTCGGTTCCTATCGCATCGGTGGCATGGATATAATAACTGACAATTGATCCTGTTGGTTGCGGAGGAATACTGGCAGTAAAATTCCCGTTACCGTCATTCTGCATATTTATCTGATTGACTACGTTGCTGACGGTGTAAGTCAAGACCGCGGCTACAATATCACCATGAATTGACGATACAACCGCGTTGATAACAATGGGATTTTGGGTGTCCGTGGTGTTTACGATTGGAGTGTGAGCGATACCATATTCCGGTATTGGTGAACTCACATTGTGCTGATCAAAAGCAGAAGTGATTGGAATAAAATTTGGCGTCCCGTTTAACAATGTCGCATCGTTATCATCGACTAATAATATCTCAGTCAGTAAATCAGGAACAGTAGTCGGTCTGCCAAACATGCTCCAGCGGAATAATGTGTCCGAATGGACGATTGCCGTTGCTGAGTCACCATAGCTGGCGATCAAATTCTCACGCATTTTCCAAAGCGCCCCCATAGTGATTTCTCCCAGGCAATGTACCTGACCGTTACATTCGGGAGCCGGCCATTGACGAAGATTCGTTCCATCGCGTAAACAATTACCAGGGGTACCAAAAAATCCGTCCCCCATGCAATGAGTATTCAACTGTGTCATCGCTGCATAATCGCTGAAGCCCTCACCCATACCTGATGCGGTAGGTGAGGAAAAAGGTGAATAAGCATGTTGGGTGAGGCCGTGCTGATATTCATGATAAATAACGTCAGCCATTTGATCGGTGGCAGAGCAACCGCCACCTTCTGAAAACATATTAATTCCAAATCCATCCCAGTAGGCATTACATGGCCAAAGATTATCTTCGGGTCCAATATTTACCGCCGCCGGCATACTGTAATTAACTCCACTGAAATTATTATCCAGGCTATGCATCCAGTCATGCACCTTGTTGCCGTGATAATAAGTATCCCTTTCTCCGGCTATTGAATTCAAATTAGTGAAATTAACATTATAGGTATCTCCAGGATTTACAGTGGCGACTATTGAAGCGTCAGTAACATTTCTGGCGTCAATATTGATAAACGATCCCAAGAACTCCACAGTCACTACTCGTGGGACAGTCCCAACTTCGATACTGTAATAACCGTTTTCATCTGAATAGGCATCGCCCACACCGGCCACTTGTACTTTAATATTGCGCAAGGGTCGGCTGATTGGAGTACCATATGGTAAATACTTGACCATTCCGGTGATATGTCCGGAGATCGTACTTTCTTCTACACGGTCGAACAGGGATAATAAATCACCCGTATGAGCATCGATCCAAACCTCATAATTGCTAACAGAGCGACGAAATCGATCAGGATCATCATGATGCACAAACAAGCCCATGCGCCAGGCCAGATGATAGCGAATACTCTCTGTCCGATCAACATAGACATAAAGTTCCGGTTGTTCCAGCACCCGGTCGCCATTAACGCTAAAAAATTCGGTAATAAACTGGGCAGTTTCAAGTGCCGAAGGGGACGAAACTGCTGGGATATGATCGATATCAATTTCAGGATAAACAGTCGCACCTGTTATAATCAATTGATTGAATGAACGAAATCGAAAATCGATACGCGACTGGTAAACCGGAATAGAATTGTAGGTCTGTCGGTATATCAAATAATTCAGCTTTCCTGCTGTCTGATTTACTTCAAGTTTCAATTCAGACGGATTTATCAGATAGATTTCAGGAAATTGTGCTACAAAGGCTTCGGCAATCGCTGGCAGTTCCTGATTATT
>JABMPO010000154.1 GCA_013203015.1 Fidelibacterota bacterium | reverse complement strand
TGCTGCTACATCTGGGCCACCCATTACGTTCCTGGGAAATATTTTTTACACCCAATTTAAGTTCGGCAATGGCAATGTTCGGGTTTGTATATGCCTGGTATTTAATGTTGGTATTATTGTTAGAAATATGGTTTGTATACCGCAAAGATATGATACATTGGTCGCAAACTGAAAAATTCCCAATGAACTGGATTTATAAAATTTTAACACTCTTTTCCAAAGATGTTAGCGATAAAGCTTTAGCATTCGACAAAAAGGCTGTCAAGGCGATCACTTTAATAGGTATTCCATCGGCATTTATTTTGCATGGATATGTCGGTTTCATTTTCGGATCAATTAAAGCGAATCCCTGGTGGAGTAGTGTATTGATACCAATCGTGTTTCTTTTTTCAGCGATTGTATCAGGTATTGCCTTGATTCTGTTATTATATATGATTCTGGTTCCTTCCCGGGGTGGAAAAATCGACATGAAATGCCTCGATACAATTGCTTCCTTTTTACTGTATGCGGTCATTATTGATTTTTCTTTAGAATCCCTTGATTTTTTACATCGCTTGTATGAAAGTGAAGAATCCATCCATATACTGACAGAAATGGTGGTCAATAAACTATTTTCCAGTCTGATTATAATTCAGATCCTGCTGGGAATGATTGTACCACTGGTAACATTAATTTCCATAAAACTGCTAAAATTCAATGCTGAATTGCGGAAGCTATTGTATTTCATTTCAGCAATTCTGATCCAGGTCGGAATTTTTGCCACACGCTGGAATATCGTTCTTGGTGGTCAGATGTTTTCAAAGAGCTTTCGGGGACTGACAACCTACAAAATGGAATTGATTGGTATGGAAGGATTATTGACGTCAATAATATTGCTGATATTGCCATTCCTGTTACTAGCGGTTTTAATGAAGATCTTGCCACCCTGGGGAAAAAAGAACGAAGGATTATTACAGTAGTGACTTGATATAGCAAATAATATTCAAAAACAAGATGAATAATGTTGATAGAATACCTATCTTTGACAATTAATAATTTCATATAAAATGGAGAAACTTATTTTGGATTCAAAATTTGACCCTGAATCAAAGGACTCACTTGGGGAAAATGGTCGGCGTACAATTCTAAAGCGATTATTAGGTTTGGGGGTAATAAGCTGGCTGGGAATGATTTTATATCCTGTTTGGCGCTTTTTAACCCCACCACCTATGCGCGAGGCTAACGTAGCCTCACTTAAAGTGGCAAATGTTGCAGATGCATTGGATAACTCATTTAAAATATTTCAATTTGGTCGAAAACCCGGAATCCTGATCAAGGATCAACGTGGCGACTTTCGGTCACTATCAGCCACCTGTACTCATCTATCATGCATTGTTCAGTACGAGGCAGATGATAATGTTATCTGGTGCGCCTGCCATAATGCCCGTTTCGATTTAACAGGTAAAGTGGTGTCTGGTCCACCACCACGTCCTTTGGAAGAGTTTGATGTAAATGTAAAAGCTAATGGAGAAATATGGGTCTCCAAGAAGGAAGCTTGATATGAGCGCATTACAATCCTGGATAAAAGAACGGTATGATCTCCAACCTTTGATTGAATTTATGGATAAAAAGAAAGTACCGGCAGGTCCTGGTTGGGTATGGTATTACATGGGCGGAGTTGCTCTATTTCTGTTTGTAGTCCAGGTAGTATCCGGAATTCTTTTACTGATGTATTATAAAGCCACTGCCGCCGAAGCATTCGAGTCAATCCAGTTTATTATGTCAAAGGTACAGTTTGGTGGAATGATTCGATCAGTTCATAGCTGGTCGGCCAATTTGATGGTTCTGGCAGCTTTTGTGCATATGTTTTCGGTATTGTTTCATCGTAGTTACACCAAGCCCCGGGAATTAACCTGGGTCACTGGAATGGTGTTACTATTGTTAGCAATGGCTTTTGGGTTTAGCGGGTATCTGTTGCCCTGGAATGAATTAGCCCTTGCTGCTACGAAGGTTGGTACCGAAATAGCCGGAGCTGTCCCGGTTGTTGGTAAAGCTCTGTTGATTGTTTTACGGGGCGGCGAGGATGTCACTGGGGCAACTCTACCGCGGTTCTTTGGATTTCATGTAGCTATTTTTCCCCTGATCTTTGTTGTATTCTTAAGTATCCATTTAATATTAATTCAGGTGCAGGGGATGTCTACGCCCCATGGTTGGGATAAATTGCCGGAGAAGGAGCGCAAATTTATGCCGTTCTTTCCAAATTTCATTTTACGTGATTTGCTTTTATGGTTGGTAGTATTAAACATCCTGGCTGTTTTAGCGGTTTTCTTTCCCTGGGAATTAGGTACCAAAGCGGACTTATTTGCACCGGCGCCGGCTAATCTTAAACCCGAGTGGTATTTTATGTTCATGTTCCAAACCCTTAAATTGATCCCACCGCATGTT
>JABMPO010000015.1 GCA_013203015.1 Fidelibacterota bacterium | reverse complement strand
CTTTCAAATTCCCCTCCTCGGAGGGGTGTCCCAACAGGACGGGGTGGGTCTTGAATATCCGCCATCGATTAACGAGTGTTGAATTTGGAAGTATGTGCCTGCGATACTTCTTAATTCGTTAATCCTTGTTCACTATTCTCAGCCCATTTATATGGCAGGAAGGATTAACAAGTAAATGTTAATAAACCGGAAATCCCGCGTTTTCAAGGAACTTAACTGTAATTGATAGTCTTAGTTCTTTCGATATTTTATACTATTTTAATCCATTCCGAAGAGTTGGAAATGCTCTGAATTAGGTGTACATTTAACTCTTTAAAAGTTGAGAATTGTTAGATAATGAGATTCAATAACAAATAGAAATCAATTAATTGTCGTCGAGGATTCTATTTGAACTAGTTGTTGTTGCGTCTCAAAACCAAGGAGCTGACGTTTCATGTTAACTATCGCAGTATTGAAAGATACCGCTCCCGGTGAGCGGCGGGTTGCGTTAGTCCCCGAAAGCGTTAAAAAACTCACTAAAATGGGGGCTAAAATTCTGGTACAGGAAGGTACCGGAATCGAAGCTGGATTTACGCAAAAGGACTATGAGGATAGTGGCGCCACTATCGTATCAGATTATAATCAACTGATGCAGGAAGGAAATATCTTCTTAAAGGCGCAATTGGTTTGTTTGAGTGATGATGAAAATTTAAAACTGATCGATCCATTACCGGAAAAATCGGTAATTATCGGATTTATGAATCCATTCAAGTATTTTGATAATGTTGAAAAATTAGCCGCAAAAGGCGTCACGAGTCTGGCCATGGAACTGGTGCCCCGGATCAGCCGGGCGCAACGGATGGATGCCTTAAGTGCCATGAGTTCGGCAGCGGGTTATAAGGCCGTGGTTATGGCGGCAGCCTCATTGAATAAGTTTTTCCCATTGATGATGACCGCCGCCGGTACCATCAGTCCGGCGAAAGTGCTGATAATTGGTGCCGGGGTTGCTGGCTTACAGGCGATTGCCACCGCTAAACGGTTAGGCGCCCGGGTCACGGTATTTGATACCAGACCGGTAGTGAAAGAGCAAGTAGAAAGCCTGGGAGCGGAATTTGTTTCCCTGGAAACAACGGAAGAAGCTGAAACTGTAGGTGGCTATGCCGCTGAACAATCGGAAGATTTTTATCGTCATGAACAGAATATCATTGCGGCTCATTTAACTACCACGGACGTAGTGATAGCAACCGCCCAGATTTTCGGCAAACGGGCTCCGCTGCTGATCACCGAGGAAATGGTCGCATCCATGAGGTCTGGATCAGTGATCGTCGATCTGGCAGCCGAAGCCGGCGGTAATTGCGAACTGACTGTGGCTGGTAAAATAGTGGAGCGCTATGGTATCAGTATCCATGGTGAAACGGATTTACCGGGATCGCTGTCCTATCATGCCAGTGAGATGTACAGCCGCAATGTAACTGCCTTGCTGGGGGAAATGATCAAAGATGGTGAGCTGGTCATCGATCCGGAAGATGATGTTGTGGGCGGGACCCTGCTTACCCACGAAGGTAAAATTATGAACGAGCATGTCCGGAATTTGCTGGACCGAAAGAGGGAGGAGTCATGAGCGCGGATCTTTTAATCCAAATATATGTATTTGTGCTGGCGATTTTTGTCGGATTTGAAGTGATAACAAAAGTACCGCCAACCCTCCATACGCCATTGATGTCCGGATCAAATGCAATTTCCGGAATTACAATCGTGGGTGCTCTCATCGCTGCCGGATTTACGGAACTGCGAATCGAGACTTTCTTTGGTGATCTCAATATCACAGCAATACTTGGATTTGTAGCCATTGTGTTTGCGACTATTAATGTTGTGGGCGGATTTATGGTCACGGATCGCATGTTAAAAATGTTTAAGCGTAAGTGAGGCCGGCTATGGAAATGATTCAAGAAATTATTATTCCGATGGCCTACTTGCTGTCGGCGGTATTATTTATCATAGGATTAAAACAGTTGTCCCATCCCAAAACTGCTCCCCGGGGAAATCAAATGGCGGCGGTGGGAATGCTGATAGCTATTGTTGCTACTTTAGTTTATCGGGAAGTTATTGATTATACACTGATTATTGCCGGAATAATAATTGGTGGTGCAATTGGTGCTTATGTGGCAAAAAAGGTCGAGATGACAGCCGTGCCGCAGATGGTAGCAATTTTTAATGGATTTGGTGGTGGTGCTTCGGTTCTGGTGGCGGCAGCGGAATTCTATCGTTTGGCAACCGGCGTAAATGCTATCCCCGGTTTCACAATGTCAGCTATCGGGCTCAGTATTATAATCGGCGGCATCACTTTTACCGGCAGTATCGTTGCTTTTGCCAAATTGCAGGGGATTATGCGGGGTGCTCCGATTCTTTTCAAAGGCCAACAGGTAATAAACAGTTTATTACTGATTACTACCTTTGCTTTGCTGGTTGCTTCAGTAATGACTACCGGCGATATGGCTAATTATGTGCTGGGGATAATAATTGTCGCTTTGGTATTGGGTTACATGTTTGTAATTCCCATCGGCGGAGCAGATATGCCGGTGGTTATTTCCCTGTTGAATTCCTTTTCCGGGATCGCTGCCGCGGCCACCGGATTTGTGCTTGCCAATTATGCATTGATAATCAGCGGATCGCTGGTAGGTGCCAGTGGAATAATTCTGACGAATATCATGTGCAAGGGAATGAATCGAACGGTCTGGAATGTGTTGTTTGCCGGCTTTGGCGGTGATGATCATGCTCCCGGAAAAGGCGCTCAAGTAACCGCTAAACCGGTAAAATCTTATGAGGCTGAAGACACAGTAGTAATATTTGAAAATGCCCGTCAGGTTGTAATAGTGCCCGGTTATGGAATGGCGGTCGCTCAGGCTCAGCATACAGTCCATGAGCTGGAAAAAATCCTGGAAGCCAAGGGTGTCAAAGTGAAGTATGCCATTCATCCGGTTGCCGGTCGCATGCCAGGGCACATGAATGTCCTGTTGGCAGAGGCGAATGTACCCTATGATAACCTGTATGACCTGGATCAGATCAATCCGGAGTTTGAGGAGACCGAAGTGGCTTTGGTGATTGGAGCCAACGATGTTGTCAACCCGGCTGCCCGCCACGATACCGCAAGTCCCATTTACGGCATGCCGATTTTGAACGTGGATCGTGCCGGAACTGTATTCGTTCTCAAGCGCAGCATGAATCCGGGATTTGCTGGGATTGACAATGAATTGTTTTATAATGACAATACTATAATGTTATTCGGAGATGCGAAAGATACCGTATCTAAATTGGTTGCCGAATTAAAATAGTTCGACAATAAACAGATCATTAAGGAAATAAGGGGATTTGATCAAATCCCCTTATTTCTTTTCTTACACTATCATATTTTTCTTTATATTCTTTATCGTACAATTGTCCAATTAAAAACAGTATCTCAATGAACCATCTTTTCCCACCAATTGAACCCTTTAACGAATTTAAACTGCAAGTCTCAGACTTGCATGAGATCCACTTGCAACAATCCGGAAATCCGGCTGGAAAACCGGCTGTTTTTCTCCATGGCGGACCCGGTGGCGGGATCGAACCAATCTATCGTCAGTATTTTGATCCTGAGAAATGGCGGTTGATCCTATTTGATCAGCGTGGCTGTGGAAAAAGCAAACCATTTGCCGAATTGCGTGAAAACACTACCTGGGACCTGGTAGCTGATATCGAAAAGATCAGGGAACAGCTTGGTATTAATCGTTGGACTGTTTTTGGCGGGAGCTGGGGTAGCACCCTGGCATTGGCGTATAGTCAGTCTCACCCGGAACGCTGTACGGCGCTAATTCTGAGGGGCATTTTCCTGTTGCGAAAATCAGAATTAAATTGGTTTTATCAGGATGGTGCCAGTCACATTTTCCCTGACGCCTGGGATAAATATCTTGAGCTAATTCCTGAAACTGAGCGGGGGGATTTGCTGGCGGCCTATTACAAGCGGTTAACGGATGATGATCCTGAAGTCAGATTGGCAGCCGCCCGAGCCTGGAGTATCTGGGAAGGTAGTACCAGCAAGCTACACCCAAACAAATTATTGCTGGATCGGTTTGGGAAAAGCCAGTTTGCCGAAGCTTTTGCCCGAATAGAATGCCACTACTTTACCAACGGTGGTTTTCTGGAGTCCGAAGATCAGTTATTGGACAATATTGATCGGATTCGTCACATTCCGGCTGTTATTGTGCAGGGGCGCTACGATGTTGTTTGCCCCATGACTACCGCCTGGGATCTGCAGGGCGTGTGGCCGGAAGTCGATTTTCAGGTTATTCCCGATGCCGGCCATTCCATGAGTGAGCCTGGAATTTTAGCCAAGTTAATTGAGTACACCAATAAGTATTCCGATTTGTAGAATCCTTCATAATTCGGAAGAACATCCAGCTAACGTCGAAATGATGAATAATATCTGCAATTTTGGTATGATTGGAGCTGCAATTCACACTAAGGAATACTTTTCATAGGATAATGATTTGTGGATAGAAATAAAATGCTGTCGAAGGAATTCGAACCAATAAAATACAATGCGGATAAGCGCATTAACAATGACCTGGCAGTGATTCCAAAGCGGCAGAAACAATATCCATTTATCCTGTTTATGAAGTTGCTGATTATTTGAACAACTATTAAATTCTATGATCACATTACACATCGACATGAAAAAATTTGAATCCCCAAAAATGACCCTTTAAATAACAGGAGCTGAAAATTGATATGAAAGGGACCTTAAAACGCCATCAATCTGGTTTTACGATGATTGAAATTATGGTTGTAGTTGTGATTGTGGCCATTCTCGCTGCAATCGCGGTACCAACCTATATCAGATACGTTGAAAGCGCTCGTGCCTCCGATGCCAGAAGTACCCTCAGCGCATTATATAAAAATGCACGTCTGTTTCGTCAGGACTCAGGTGAATGGCCTGGTTCCGTCGAAGATTTAAGTCGCGGCAAATATCTTGAAATAGACCGGGGAACTCTGCGGCAATGGAGTTTTGACATTTCAGGTTTACCAGACGAACTGAAAGCTACCAGTCTTGAGGATATGGTTGGTGGTGCTGGAAAAGAAATCCGTTTTGACGTCGAGCGGGGTAAGTTCCTGGGTTACGGTGTCTTTGGCAAGGATGCTGAAGAATAATTATCTGAATGAAAATAGAAAAATTATTGAATTATGCTCTGAACAGTGGAGCATCAGACCTGCATCTTAGTGTCGGCTCAATTCCAATGGTGCGGATCAATGGTACCATGAAGCCGCTGAATATGGCAGAATTGAAGCAGGAAGAAATGCTGTCGATTCTACCACAGGTGATGAATGATGACCAGATTCGTATGTTTAATGAACGGAAAGAAATTGATTTTTCCGCCAAATTGGAAGGTAAAGGACGCTTCAGAGTTAATTTTTTCCATCAGATTCGTGGTTTAGCCGGTGTTTTCCGCACAATTCCGGAAATCGCTAAAACAGCGGACGAACTGGAATTGCCGCCCATAATCAATACACTGGCAATGAAAGACCGGGGGCTGGTTTTACTCACCGGACCAACCGGTTCAGGAAAAAGCACTACTCTGGCGGCCATGGTAGATCATATTAATACAAATCGGCGCTGTCATATTATTACCGTGGAAGATCCGGTTGAGTATTTCCATCATTCAAAACTGAGCTTGATAAACCAGCGTGAACTGGGGGCAACAACCCATAGTTTCGCCAACGCACTGCGAGCCGCATTACGGGAAGACCCGGATGTTATCCTGGTTGGTGAAATGCGCGATCTGGAAACAATATCGCTGGCTTTGACTGCGGCTGAAACCGGGCACTTGGTGTTATCGACCCTGCATACTTCCAGTGCTGTGAAGGCGGTTGATAGAATCATTGATATCTTCCCGGCCAGCCAGAAGGGACAGATCAGATCGATGATGTCGGAAAGCCTGGTCGCCGTAATAGCGCAAAAATTGCTTCCATCTAGAGATGGAAAGGCACGTATTCCGGCCTGTGAAGTCATGATAGCCACAACAGCAATCAGAAATCTGATCCGCGAAGATCGAATTTTCCAGATTCCATCAGTCATTCAATCCGGTGGAACGGAGGGAATGATGTCGCTTGATCAGGACCTGCAACGGCTGCTGGCACGTGGTGTCATTGAACGTTCCATGGCTGCTCAGATCGCCGATAATCCAAAACTGTTTACCTCTAACATAATTTGAAGAAACTGCGTCGAAAACTGGAACAGGGCTTTACCTTCATGGAAGTGATGGTAGGTATGTTGATAATTAATATCGGCGTGATTTCCATGCTTACCGGTGCGGTACATGCCCACAATATTCTGCGTTCGACCGAGTTAAAAGAGCGGGCGTTTGAAGAGATCAGGATGGAATTGGAACGTTGGCGTGGTCGTGTCATTGATGGCCGAATACTGACTCGTGAACGCGCCGGAGACCCACGCGGAAAGATAGTATATCTGGAAGGTAATGAACGCAGTTCCAATCCCATAACCGCGATTATTACTTATGAACCTATTGCAAAAGTGCCTGATAATGCCAACATCGAGCGCTATGAAATTGAAGTAAAGATTGAATGGGAAGATTTTACCACACTTGGCACAAGTCGTGTTCGGGAAATGACCATGTCTATGGTAATGTCAGAATTTGATTTGTGATGAAGATCAGGCGAACATACTCCGGCATGACCCTCATTGAAGTCGTTACTTCCGTGATGATTATCAGCAGTATCGTGCTCGGTATGATGATTTGTATCAACAGTTTTTATTACCGCTTTCAGCAGGAATATGTGATAAATAATATTCGTGAATATGGTCGAATGGCCATGGACGAGATTGTATCCGAATTGAATTCCGCAGTAACTATTGATCCCCCCAGTATGTTTAATGGGTTTAGCGTTATCAGCGGTACAAAGATCAATCTCGATAACGGCCAGTTACAAAATTTCAGGATCACGGCTCGCAACAACAAGGGTCTGTTGTTTGACGGAGACCTGCCATTAGATGGAAATTTGGAGTTGCCCGATTATGGCACCTACATCGATGATGGTTTGCGGGATGTGAAACTGATGGATTTTAAAGTTGAATATGATTACGGTCTTTCTTCAAATCCCAAGAAATATTCTGAAGCAGCGCTGGAGATTGACCTGATTTTCGGATTGGACACCAAGGTCGCTCCCGGTAGACAGTCTTCAGGTCCAAATGATTATGAAACAATCAAATTAAGCCGGCGGGTTTTTGTGCCTAATGTATTTATTGGAAGATTTAAGTCGGCTGCCAATGTTGATGACCTGCCAATTTGATGAAGTGCTTTAGCGGTAGCGTAACACCCCTAGCGGTAATGTTCACATTGACCAGCATGTTATTGACTGTTGGATTCTTAAACTATTCCATGTCCAATAAATCTTTGCAAGATCGCCGGATTGCCAGGGAAAAAGCGCTACTGATGGCTGAAACCGG
>JABMPO010000153.1 GCA_013203015.1 Fidelibacterota bacterium | reverse complement strand
TTCGATATCCCCAAAACCTTTCCCGGTCATAGTTGGATAATAGAAACTTGCTAGTTCATAAATATCTGCATATCCGTCAATATCGTCGGGGTTCTGGTCGGCGTAGAAGGGGAATAACGATGCTGGAATACCGTTTCCAAAAGGATCATCGCCGGAAACAAAAGCGGCCCAGGCAACCTTGCCAAAAAGTTCTTCCATGGCTAATGAATCCATGTAATTAATTGTACCACTGCTTTTGGCGGCATTGATAGCGCCCAAGGTCGCAGCATAATCGCCATACATATCGTTAATGCCGGCATCGTCTTCATCATTATCAACCCACGACCAGTCATGAGTGATTTTGGCATTCTTATAGGGTACAATCATACCAAGCGCCAATTTATCGGTGATACCATACTCCATGGCGAACACGAATGAACCCGTGGCGTCTAGCGTGGCCGTGTTTTTAATGTTTCCCCAGGGGTTACTTTTCGCCTTGGAGAACATAGCATCGGTACTGAAAGCGGGAATATTCAGCCCATAAGTGGAGTTCCAGTAACTGATGGCTTCATTGGCAGAAACATTAGCTGTTGGTGTTCCACCATCCTTAGTGATATAGGATAAAAATTCAGTAAAGTCACCCAGAACGAGGTTCGTGGCGCTAAGGTTACCATGAAAATTGACATAGGCGTCCACGAGGTCGCCGTACCCTAAATTTTCCCAGATATAGGGACCTATTTCACCATTAGACCGAAAATACTGATCGGTATTGACTATCAGGGGTACCATCCTGACACGGAAAACGTTGGGTGGAAGTACCTTGGCATCATCAGCAAATAACATGGTGCCAAATAAAGAAAACAGAAAAAGACTTAACGCAATAAATCGTTTCATAATTTTCTCCTTATTGTTTAATAAATGGGGCAAATCAATTCTACTGAATCAATTTGCCCCATCCAAAATACTCGGCCAGGTGTCAGATTATACCTAGTCTGTTTGTTTAGTGAATTGAAATACCTGAGTCTCGACCACATTGGCAGACATATCAAAATATCCAACACCAGCAACCGGTATAACGATATCTTCCGGGCTATCCAGCGACAATCCTTGATAGACGAGGGTAATCATGGTTGGATCATCCACCGGCTCAAGCGTTAGCAGTCCACCAAGCGTATTGAGCGTTCCGTTCAGCATAAATACGTCGGTGTCTTCATCATAACTCCAGACTCCACCCTGTGAAACAGAGTTGACGGCCGGCAAAGAACCAAGCGTATCGCTGGCTGAGGGAAAGAAGCCGGTCATTTCAAACGACAGATCATTGTCTAAAACAATAGTAACGGCAATATTCATAGCTTGCATGTCGGTCCATTCCATGGCGCCACTGACAATAGTATCACCAACAGTGTAAGCCATGAGACCTGGTATGAATGTGGTATCTATTGCGGCCAGGTAGTCAGAGGCTGCCCGGGCGTAGGTTAAATCCCAAGTTCCGGTCAAGATATGGTCATCAACAGAGTCATCATCTTCCTCACAACCGATAAAAAAGATAATACTGATGCCTAACAACAACAGAGTTATTAGTTTAAATGTGTTTTTCATTGTTTCTCCGTATTTAGTATGAAATCTGATTAATGTTATTGAATAGTAAAATTCCCTTAAGACTAAAATAGAACGGAATCAGGCAGGAATGCAAAAAAAATATTCATCTTCTTTTATAGGGTATAATTGACCGCAAAAATCACTTTTCGTTCCGGTCCCATATTTCTTTCCAGGTCTACATAGTAATACTGAAATAGATTTTCGACCCGCATCTGCATTTCCAATTTTCCACTACGATAGCCTAGCCCAAAATTCCACAGCTGAATCGGCACCCGTCGATCGCGACCGGTTTTGGCATCCTCCTGAAACAGCTCAACCCGTTCGATCCGGCTGGCGTAGCGATATTCAATCGCTGCAAACAAACCGTGCCAGGTAATGGCTGCCTGGCCATTGAAAATGTGCCGATAACGATAGGAAAGCGTATCAATTATTGTTCCCTGCTTATCCAATTCAATCGGATCCAGCCAGGTGTAGGCAATGCCAGCGGTAATAAAATTGTTTAGTAGTCCACCGGACAGACTGAATTCGGCGCCTGTTATCCGGGCGTCCACGATATTCTCAAAATGGATTGTGTCGGCCCGGAAGATTACTGGTTCGATCATCTGATCGTAAGTTGTGGAGAACAGGGAAGCATCAAGCTTTACCAGCGATATGATGCCCTGGCTCGGCCATATAAGCGTGCCCCCCACTTCCTTTGACAGACTGGTTTCGGCCACCAGATCGGGATTGGGCCGGACCTTAAAAACGCTCAGTTGGGATTCGGTGAATAATTCGGCGATGGTGGGTACCCGGAACCCATGACCCACTGACGCGCGCAGGGCCAACCCGGGATTCGGATGAAAATTAAGCGCCACCTGGGGTGAAAGGGTGCGGTCAATAATGTCACCGTCTACCCAATATGATTCATAACGCCCGCCCCAGGACAGGTTAA
>JABMPO010000014.1 GCA_013203015.1 Fidelibacterota bacterium | reverse complement strand
GGAACCTGGGCTTATTTTGTGCGACCGGCTTTTGACAGCCCAACCAGCCATCTGCATATTCGATATAGCGATTTTGGAGAGAATTTTGCTGATAATGTTAATCGGATTGGCTTTATCAATGATGATAATAGAAAAGAACTGGATGCTGCCGTTGAGAAAACAATCTGGATTCGTGGAAAACAATTTGAAAAAATCGATTATGAATCCAATTATAATATTTACTGGGGACAATCCAGAAATTTGCGTAGTTGGGAGGTTGAGCAAACATTTGAAATTGAGTTTACAAATCGTTTCAGATTCGAATTGGGTCATGACCAGGAAATGAAAAGATATGAGAAAGATTTTCATAATTACGAGACAAAACTAGAATTCGGCTACAATCAGCGAGAATTTCAATCGATCAGTACTAGCCTGGAATTTGGAAAAAACTATGAAAAGGATTATCATTTAATATCTGCTCAGGCTGGTTATAAACCAATATCACAACTATCATTGGAATATGAATTACAACAGCTGGTGCTAAATCCTGACCCGGACAAAGAGAGCACCTGGATTCACCTTGTAAAAATGAATCATTATTTCACAAAGGATATATATTTAAAAGTATTTTACCAAAGTGATTTAGCCGAGGATATCGAAGATATCCAGGTGATATTTGTCTATCGCTATCAACCACCATTTGGTGTGGTCCAATTAGCTTTTCAACGAGCGGCAGCAAACGTTTCGCAGAATTCCAATACCGGGAATGCGGTGTTGTTAAAAGCAACCAAGGTATTCTAGGTGTCTGTTAATTGAGATACAGTAGTTAATAATAATTTTCTAAAGCTGGAGTGACTCGAGAATGAGTAAACAGAATATTGGCCTGATCGGCCTGGCGGTAATGGGTGAGAACCTGGTTTTGAATATGGAGAGCAAAGGTTTTTCGGTTGCCGTTTACAATCGCACAACCTCCAAAGTTGACAATTTTATTATGGGACGGGCCAAGGGTAAAAAGATTATCGGTTGCCACAGTATTAATGTGCTGGTGGCAAATCTGGAACGCCCTCGCAAAGTCATGCTGCTGGTCAAGGCCGGTAAACCCGTAGACGATTTTATCGAAATGATTATTCCACATCTGGAAGCGGGTGATATCATAATAGATGGTGGCAACAGCCATTTCCCTGATACAATCCGGCGTACGAAATATGTGGAAAGCAAAGGCCTGCTGTATATCGGTACTGGCGTTTCAGGTGGCGAAGAAGGTGCCCTACTGGGACCCTCAATTATGCCTGGTGGCAGTCCCCAGGCCTGGGAGCATGTGAAACCTATCTTTCAGAAAATCTCCGCACATACAGACGAAGGTGATCCCTGTTGCGACTGGGTAGGTGAAAATGGTGCCGGTCATTTTGTCAAGATGGTTCACAACGGCATCGAGTATGGGGACATGCAGATGATCTGTGAGACCTACCAGATGATGAAATACGGTCTGGATATGTCCAATGATGAAATGGCAGCTGTGTTTACCCGCTGGAATGAAGGCAAACTGGATTCATATCTGATCGAGATTACCCGTGATATTCTAGGCTACCGGGATGAGGAAGGTAATGCCACAATTGACCTGATTTTGGATACGGCCGGACAGAAGGGTACCGGCAAATGGACGGCGATTGCTGCTTTGGATGAAGGTATGCCACTAACGCTGATTGGTGAAGCGGTATTTGCCCGCTGTCTTTCCGCCATCAAAGATGAAAGGGTTAAGGCTGCCAAAGTATTGACTGGACCGGAAACTAAATTCGATGATGATAAAGCTGCATTTATTACGGATCTGGAAGAAGCATTGTATGCCTCTAAGATTGTTTCTTATGCCCAGGGTTATCAATTGATGCGGGCGGCCGCAGGAAGCTATGGCTGGAATTTGAATAACGGCGGTATCGCCTTGATGTGGCGTGGGGGCTGTATCATCCGGTCGGTATTCCTGGGAAGAATTAAGGATGCTTTCGATAACAATCCGAAGTTGGAGAATCTGCTGCTGGATCCCTTCTTCAGAGATGCGGTCATCAATGCCCAGGCAGCCTGGCGCCGGGTGGTAGTCAAGGCAGTAGAGCTGGGCATCCCAATGCCAGCCATAAGTTCCGCTTTGGCTTATTTTGATGGTTACCGTTCCGGACGTTTACCGGCCAACCTGCTGCAGGCCCAGCGTGATTATTTCGGAGCTCATACTTATGAGCGTGTGGATCGGGAGCGGGGAGAATTTTTCCATACTAATTGGACCGGGCGGGGGGGAAGTACTGCTGCCTCCACTTATGTGGTCTAACGGGCTGTGAGGTTTTGCTCATGATTGGTAAAGGATTCACTGATCGGTTACTGACTGAAGCAGATGTCAGCCAATTGGTGCACGATGCATTCGCGGATGCTGCAGTGGACGGAAAGAAAATACTCTGTATCATTCCTGACCAAACCCGTACGGCTCCGATCGAGATTATGTTCCGAACCGTATATAATGAATTAGCTCACCGGACACAACTCCTGGATTTTATTGTAGCTTTAGGGACCCATCCACCAATGAGCGACGAAGCCATCAATCAACGGGTGGGAATCACCAAGGCAGAGCGGCAGTCCCGTTATCCCAAGGCTCGATTCTTTAATCATCGCTGGAAAGACCCCGGACAATTGCAGGCCGCCGGCACCTTTACTGCGACTGAGGTAACAGAGTTATCGGGGGGACGTCTCGATGAACCGGTGACAGTTACGATCAATAAAATGGTCTACGATTATGATCTGCTGTTGATTATCGGACCGACTTTTCCCCATGAAGTTGTGGGCTTTTCCGGTGGCAATAAATATCTTTTCCCGGGTCTGGCCGGCCAGGAGATCATTGACATGTTCCACTGGTTGGGTGCCCTGATCACCAATCCCATGATCATCGGGACAAAATACACGCCTGTCCGCGCTGTGGTAGACCGTGCCGCTGCGTTTCTACCAGTAGAACGAATGTGCATGAGTCTAGTTGTGAAGGGACATGACCTGGCGGGTTTATATATTGGAACCCCGGAAGCAGCCTGGGAAGCAGCGTCAGATTTGTCAAATCAATTGCACGTTACCTATAAAGATAAACCATTCCATACGGTTCTTTCCCGTGCACCAGAAATGTACGATGATCTCTGGACCGGCGGCAAATGCATGTATAAGTTAGAACAGGTGGTTGCCGATGGCGGCGATCTAATTATTTTTGCACCCCATATTAAAGAAGTATCAGTTACTCATGGTGAGATTATAGAGCAAATAGGTTATCACGTTCGTGATTATTTTGTGAAGCAGCCGGATCGTTTTAAGGATATTCCTGGTGGAGTCCGGGCTCATTCCACTCATGTAAAAGGAATCGGTACCTATAAGAATGGGGTAGAAAAGCCAAGGATCAATGTTATCCTGGCAACCGGAATTCCAGAAGAGACTTGCCGTAAGATTAATCTGGGGTATCGTGATCCGGATTCAATTGATATCAATGATTTCAAAGACCGTGAAGATGAGGGCATCCTCTATGTTCCCAAGGCAGGTGAGATGCTATATCGTTTAAAAACAATAAATGAAGGTTTGAATAATGGCTGAATTAAAGATCAGACAGGATAAATGTGCTTTGGATTTTCTATCATTAGGTGCCCTGATCCATAGGTTGGACCCCGGTCGTATACCATTCCGTAAAGCCCGCTCGGTTAATATTCATGTGTCCGGTGGCGAATATAACGTGGCAGCTAACTTGGCAGACTGCTTCGGTTTGAAAACAGGAATCGCCACAGCCATGGTAAATTACGGAATTGGTGAATTGGTGCAGACTCGCGTAAAAGAAATGGGTGTAAAGCCATTTTATAGGTGGTTCGAACACGATGGTGCCCGCGGACCGAATATTGCCACCGTTTACAGTGATCTGGGTTATGGAGTTCGTCCACCGGTAGTATTTTATAACCGGGCGAATGAAGCGGGAGCAATGTTGAAATCGGGTGATTTTGACTGGGATGCAATTTTCGGTGATGGTGTACGTTGGTTCCATTCCGGTGGGATCTACGCCGCTTTATCGGAAACTACTTCAGAACTGATCATCGAAGCCATGCAGGCGGCCAAGAGACATGGCGCTGTTACATCATTTGATTTGAATTACCGCGGTAAGCTCTGGGAGTCAATCGGTGGACTAGACCAGGCTCAGGCTACTTTCAAACGCATTGTCGAGAATGTTGATGTTCTCATTGGCAACGAAGAGGATCTGCAAATGGGGCTTGGAATCAAAGGACCTGAAGTTGAACGAAAATCAAAGTTGGACACGAGTGTATTCTTTCAGATGATCAGTGATGTTAATAAAGCCTTTCCGAATATCAAGATGGTTGGTACCACATTGCGTGAAGTAGAGTCGGCTAACCGGCATCTGTGGGGCGCAGTTCTCTGGTACAATGGCGGTCAGTATATAAGCCCCACCTGTGAATTAAATGTCATCGATCGAATAGGTGGCGGCGATGGTTTTGCATCGGGATTGATCTATGGAATGATCAAGGGTCGTGACCTGGAAGAGGTAGTCAAGTTAGGCTGGGCGCACGGTGCTCTGTTGACAACCTTCCCCGGTGATACTACTATGGCTAAACTACCGGAAGTGGAAGCCTTTGCCAAAGGCGGATCCGCCCGGGTTCAGCGCTAACTTTAATAGCAATTCACTCTGATGCCGAAAACGCGTCCAATCCGGCTGCTGGCGCTGGACTTCGATGGTGTTATCGTTGACAGCGTTCTGGAATGTGCGGTGGTGGCCTATAATGGCTATCAGGCTTTTCAGGACCTCGACTTCAGGATAAGATCACCACAGGAAATACCTGCTGAAATGTTGAGCAAATTTCGCTCAATGCGGCCTTTTATCCGTTCGGGTGAGGATTACCTGTATCTTTTTCAGGCCTTGGATGAGGGTATCACAATCACCGATCAAGGGAAGTTCGATAAATTTCTTGATGCTCATCCGGCTCGCAAGGAGTCGTATTATCAACTTTTTTATTCTGAAAGAGAAGCACTCATGATCAGTGATCATAAGAATTGGATCGCGTTGAACCCCCCATATGATGGAATGATTGTTTCTCTGCAATCAATAAAACCAGAACTAACATTACAAATCGTGTCGACCAAGGCACCACAGTACATATGGGAGATACTGAATTATAATGGCATTCTGTTGGATGTGGAACAAATCCACCAAGCTGGCAGAGGTTCTTCAAAGAGCGATATTGTAAACACAATACTTCAGGAAAACAATCTTTCACCTGAAGAGGTGGTTTTCATTGATGATCACCCTGATACGGTACTGAAGGTATCTGAGACAGGTGTGGTGTGCTTTTTGGCTGAATGGGGCTACAATAATGTTGAACGACGACACTTTAATATGGATAATGATATTTCGGTGATTTGTTTAACAGAATTGATGGGACTATTAAAAAAATGGAAATAATTAATCCGGGCAACGCTGGTGATTTTCACATTCATTCGTCTACATTTTCCGATGGTTTCAATTCAATTGATGAAATCGTAAAAGCGGCGGGTGAATTGGATTATCTGGAGATTGCTTTCACCGATCATAGCCAGGCTTTGTCAGATGCTTATGGCATGACCCGAAAAACCCACTATGATATATTATCAGCTGGTCGCTGGGAAAACATTTACAATAATGTAAAAGTAACCTTTGGTGTTGAGGCTGATCTGTTGAACGACAACGGCGATATCTGTGATGATATTCAGGGTATAACTCCGGATTTCATAATTCTTTCAGCCCATCGCAAGGTTTTTAATAGTGAGCCAAGCCGGATTAAGAGCGGGTATTTAAACGCCATTGCCAGATTTGGAAAAACGTTTAATATGTTGGGTCATCTTTGCACCAGACAATTCGCCGATGAAATGGATTCCAATGATATTTTAGAGATCGTTGAAGTAGCGAATGAAAATGATATAGCGCTGGAGTTGAATTGTGCCAATCTGGTTTATGATAAAACTGATTTAATAAAATTGAAGCTCATGATTAAGCATGCTCGCCTTTTATATGTTAACAGCGATGCTCATACGATGAATGAATTCATAGGTATCAGGCAACAGGGTTTCCAGTTCTTGGAAAAATGAACGTTCAGTCTAACAGATCAAGTGCCAGTTGTGTTAATCCAAGCAGATATTCTTTAGCTTATTACCTAATTGAATATCTATTTGCGATTTTGATTGCAGTAAGTGTTGTCGGCATTACTTCAGGTTCACATAGCATTGGTTTACCGTTTTACAAGTTGAACCCAATGCATTGGGTAATATATTTTACTATACTATTTAGAAAACCCTCCCTCGGTGCGTTAATTGTCCTGGCATTTGCGCTCCCTTTCACAAGTAATCTATTAACCGGACACCCATTATTGATAAAAAGTGTAATTATGGGTGTTGAATTATCAATCTATGGGACCGTTTTCAACATAATGATAAATTCTTACAATGCTCGGCTGGTGCAGGCTTTTGTCATGTCGCAGCTTGCCGGGCATATTATCTATTATGGACTGAAATACCTGATGATAAATGCCGGATTAATGGAAAATACATTGATAAGTACATCGATTATCACTCAGTTAATTGTTTTTGGTTGTTTGGGTTTAGCTTTGTTTTGTACGGTCAAGTACTTATTGGCTAAAGATTATAAATAGAATTAAAAATTATCACCAGCAGCCGG
>JABMPO010000152.1 GCA_013203015.1 Fidelibacterota bacterium | reverse complement strand
TCAGCGGGTCGGTCAATCCGGCCACATCTGCAAACTGCAGATCAGGATTGCCACCAGCAATATCCAGGAATGCCCGGTTTAATAGCTGCCGCGGCAAGATTCCCGGGGAAAGGAGTGTACCGTCAATATCAAAAAGAAAGAGTTTACGTTTCATGGGAGTGAATCTGAATTTCATTTACTTCAATTCTTTTAATTCTTTTTCGATGTATTTCCTTAACTGTTCCGTGCTAGGCAACTGCAATAAATATTGCTGGACAAACAAGTTTTTGTCCATTCCGGCTGTAGCATATTTTACCAAGGCATGGTCTTTTTCAGCCACCAGTAATATACCTACTGGAGGATTGTCACCGTCTTCACTAACTTCAGCCTTGAAGTAATTCAGGTACGTGTTGAGCTGTCCAATATCACCGTGTTCAAACGCGCCAATTTTGAGTTCCAACAAAACGTGGCATTTCAGGATACGGTGGTAAAAAAGTAGATCGATGAAATAATACGTTTCTCCAATGAGAATTCGTTTTTGGCGCGCTTCAAAACAAAAACCATTTCCCAATTCTATAATGAATTGTTGTAAATGATCGAGAAGTGCTGTTTCCAGATCTGATTCTTCTACTATTCCCGGGGCTTTAAGATCGAGGAATTCCAAAGTATAAATATTTTTAATTATGTCTTTGGGGGCTTGAGGGTTAGTCCTTTCTCGAACCAGTTTCGCAAGTTTTTCCGGTTTTTGGGAAAGCCCGCTGCGTTCAAAGTATTGGCTGGCGATCTGGCGTTTCAGCTCACGGACACTCCAGATACCTTTGATGCATTCGAGTTCGTAGAAAGTGCGTTTGAGGGGCTGGTCAATTTTAATAAGCTCCACCAAATGCGTGTAGGATAAGCGGGTAAGTAGCTTGTGAGGTGGTACTTGAGGTTGGTCGTTGGTTTTGGGGGATGCTGTTCCCCGAATTGGAGATAAAAGCAATTCGTCAGATGGTGTCTGTCTTTTTTGGGTCAGCGACCCAAGAATTGCTACCGGTAATAAATTTTCGAATCTTTGGGTCAGTGACCCAAGAATTTGAGGATAGGTAAAATAAAACTGTCTGCATCTTGATAGTTCAGGAGCAGTAAGCCCTTTGACCTGCATTTCATTAGCAATTTTTGAAAGTAAGTTTGCTCCATAATCTGCCCGATCTTCACCATCTTGTTCAAATTCCACGATGTAATAACCAATCAGCCAGTTGCGGATGGTCAGGGCTTGATTTACCGCATTGGCTGCCGATGTTTGCAAATGACTATGCACTTGCTCAATAGTTGAAAGAAGTTGCTTGAAATCTTTCATGTTTTATACCGAGACCAAAAACTTGGTGATTTGGCAATAATAGATTTAATAATTACACCTTCAATTTCACCATTCTTTTTCATTACAGCCAATTTAACATATTTATCATTATCTGTAATTCCCAGCTTTTTCAAGGCATTAGAAATTATCAGCGGGTCGGTCAATCCGGCCACATCTGCAAACTACAGATCAGGATTGCCACCAGCAATATCCAGGAATGCCCGGTTTAATAGCTGCCGCGGTAGGATTCCCGGGGAAAGGACTGTACCGGGAACTTACAATCTGGCGAAAACCCCTTGGTTGATTTCGTCTACTTTATCTTTGCCATAGAGCGCCTCCACTAAAGCAAAAGCAAACTCCATTGCCGTACCGGCTGATTTGCCGGTAATGACCGTTCCGGTTTTCTGAACACGCTCGTTGGAATAGATAGCGGATTTTAATCGGTCAGCCCAAGCCGGATGCAAAGTAATCTCCTGTTGATCAACCACTCCTGCTTTGTCCAGAACCGCTGGTGCGGCGCAAATCGCCCCAATCAGTCTGCCGGTGGAATTGTGATTCCTGACCAATTTTACAATACGTTCATCGGCCAACAGATTCGGCGTTCCCGGGACACCGCCGGGCAGAACAATCAGATCCCAATTTTTATCCATTTCTTCGGCTAACACAGAATCGGCTACCAAGTGGATGCCGTGGGAGCCAATGACATTCCGTTTTTCCAGTCCTGCTGTGATCACTTTCGCACCAGCCCGCCTTAAAATATCAATTATTGTAATTGCTTCAATCTCTTCAAACCCCGTTGCCAGGGGTACCAGAACGGTCTTCATCATTGATCCTCAAATGTAAAAATTTTATTCTGCGCCTGGTCCGCCGCCAAAAAAACCGTATTCGGCGCAGTCCTTCCTCGCCGGTCAACATGAAACCGGTCAATAACAGCAACCAGGAAAATAAGTAACTACCACCCCCTACCGCCAGCCAGATCGCTGCTCGCGTCTTGATAAATATAGCACCAGTCAACCACAGACTAACAATTCCCAGGGGATAGTTAACAACCAGCAGAATCAGACCCAGTTTAAACCAAATTGATTTTTTTCTCCTCACTGAATCAGTTTGGTAGATACGGTAACACCGATCTACCCGCCGCTATTTATAGATTTTGGCAAAAGTGGTCATGGCCGGTTTACCACCACTGCGACTGAACCATTCGGGCACTTCTTTCAAACGCTTTTTTGCATCCCGTTTGGAAGTAAAGTCTCCCCAGCAGATTGCAAAACATTCATCGCCTTTGACAGACTTTGGTAAAATGAAAAAGTCTTCGGCCTGGTTCAGCGCTCGGTAAGCTTCGTTCACGGAACCGGTCTGGCAGGCTACTAACAATTTTATCGTGTAATTCTTCGGTTTTTCTCTTTTTTGAATCTCCCAGATTCCGGCAGCTTCCGTAAATCGCCCCAGTTTCAGTAATTCGCTGGGCGTATAATCAGGCTCCGGTTCGGAAATTGGTTCAATTTCACTTTCCAATTCTGCTATTTCGACAAACTGATCACCGGCAATTTCTGTTTCCGGCTCGAGGGCCTGGGTTGATTCATCCATTTCGATCCAGTCATCAGGCCGATCGTCCGCCATTAAAACAATTACGCTATCCAACAGATCATTATCTGATTGATCTGGTTCTAATTCTGGTTCTGATATTTCCGGTTGGGGATCAGGCTCTTTCATTGGAATTGATATCATCGCATCAATAAAAGCCTCTTCTACCGTGGTAATTTGATTTGGCAATTCATCAGATTCCGATTCTGTTTCAACGGCAATTGTGTCAATGGGTGTTTCTTCCGGCTCCTCTATAACCGATATAATAACCGGGGGCTCTGCTTCCGGTTTTTTTACCAGCTCAACTTTTTGTGGTTCCGGTTCGGGTTCGGGTTTTTGAATTGGAATTATTACGGCGGCCTTTTTAACCACCGGTGGGGGATCGGAACTGATTTTTATTTGCTTAAAAGATCGAACCATGGGACTGGCGCCATTATCCCGAAACCAGGTAGGAATTTCTTTATACCATGCCAGGGCGTCGGAACGGCTTTTAAAATCACCCCAACAAATCGTATAACATTGCTGATCACCGATGTAACGCGGCAAAAGGAAAAAATCAGCCGGTTTATCCAATTGCCTATAGGCATTCATGATCGTTTTATTCTGGCAGGCAAACAACAATATAATCGTATAATGGGAACTGACCCGTTTTTTCTCGCGACCCCAATCTGTCGAAGCTAACCAGTAATCACCATTTAAAAATGCGGCTCTGGCCCTGGCATTTACTTGAAGATTTCGGGCCGGCAAACTCTTTACAATCGGCGGACTTTTTACTGGCGGAGGCTCAACCTTAGGGATATCCTGTTTGACTTCAACTTCTACTATTTCCGGTTCCTCAACTATTTTTTCTTCGGCTTCAACCGTATCGATAACTATTGGCACGACCTCGGCAACTTCCTCAGAAATAACGTCGGCCTGTTCAACTATTGGCGTTTCTGCTTGTGGCGGTAATTTTTGTTGCGGGCTTTTATCAGCTACGGGCCAGAATAACCAGATGGCTAACAGAGCAACAGCTACCGCCCCCGCTACATACACCCATTTCAGCCATTTGTTTTCGACTGGTTCTTTCGCTATGGGTTTTTCTTCTGGAATGGGGTCAGACGGCAGCGACTCTTGCCGTTCCTTAAGACGAGCAATGCGCGCTAATTCTTCATCATTTTCAATTTCCGGCTCCGATTCGGGTTGGGGCTCAATCGTGTCAGGCGATTCTTCTTTAGCGACTGATTCGGGCTCTTCCGTACTATCTTCAGTAATACCGGCATGTTTTTCGAGTGCACGGATATGTTGTAGCTCTGCTTCATCCTCCACTTCCGGAATAGTCGCTTCTTCAGCTGTCTCTTCAGAAAATTGTTCCAACTCTGAATCAGAGGCACCGCTGCGTTTCATCAGTGCTGCGATTCGTTTCTGTTCAGCCAAATCGTTAAAAGAATCATCTTTGTCAATTTCAGCGGCAGATTCAGGTGTTGCTGCACTGGTTGGTTCCTGGTCTACACGCTGTTGAAGAGCAGCGATTCTTTGTTTTTCATATTCATCATTTTCAGATGAGTCTGTTATGGGCGTTGGAGGTTTCACTTCATCAGTAATATCTGCTGCAATTAAATCAGGCTCCACTGGTAACTCTTCCGGCTCCAAAGGAATTGGTGGTTCCGGGGCAGGATCAGGGGAAGTTTCTGCTTCAGCAACGGGCTCAACCGGTTCTGCAATGGGTTCACCCTGCACCTGTTTGATTTTTCTTTTTGCTTCGGCAATCCGACCCGGATCCGCATCCAGGGACTGTAATATATCCAGCACTTTTAGCGCCGGTTCAAACATCCCCTGGCTACTGT
>JABMPO010000151.1 GCA_013203015.1 Fidelibacterota bacterium | reverse complement strand
CGATTTTGGGATTGGCACCGACCTGAAACTCGGAATTGGCAATAATCTTACCATCGATGCTACCATTATCCCCGATTTCGGACAGGTGGAAGTCGACCCATCGGTGATCAACCTTTCGGCCTACGAAACTTATTATGATGAGAAGCGCCCCTTCTTTGTGGAAGGCGCCAGTATTTTCGCATTCGGCAGTGGCGGTCCAACCAATCAATCCAGTTTTAATTATGGCGCACCAGGTTTCTTTTACAGTCGCCGCATCGGCCGACCACCCCAGCGTGAAGTGGAAAGCGATGGCTGGGTAAATTCACCATCAGCTACCAGGATTCTGGGCGCAGCCAAGATCAGCGGTAAACTACCCGGAGATCTATCGGTGGGAGGATTAACTGCGCTTACCAGACGCGAATTCGCTCAAGTCGATGAGGATTCGGTCACTCGGAAAGTGGAAGTTGAACCACTTACCAGTTATAGTCTAGTACGAGCCCAGAAAGAATATCACGAGGGACTCCACGGCATCGGCGGACTGGTTTCGGTCATTTCACGTAATTTTGAGGATCGCGATTTGCGCATGGATTTGACAGACAACGCGCTGGGTATGGGTATCGATGGCTGGACTTTTTTTAAAGAATCACGCCAATGGGCGCTAGCCTGGTGGGGCGGATATACCAAGGTAAGTGGTTCGGCCGATCGTCTGTTAGATATTCAACAGGCCTACAACCATTACTATCAAAAACCTGATATCGATTACTTGGAAGTGGATCCCAAGTTGACCACCATGGAAGGCTGGGCTGGACGCTTGTTTTTGAATAAGGAAAAAGGTCGGGTTCGGGTAAATACGGCTCTGGGCATAACATCACCTGGATTTGAATCAAACGATATGGGTATAAATTTCCGGACTGATCAGATCAACAAACATTTACTGGTGGGTTACAGCTGGTTTGATCCCGGTAAAATATTTCGTTCCGCCAGTATCTGGACAGCAGTCATGAGCAATCATAATTTCGGTGGTGACAGGATCAACCAGATGGTATTTCTCTCAAGCGATCTACAGTTATTGAATTACCATGGCTTCTGGTTTATTAGTGGAATTGGCCCTCGGACCCTGGACGACACGAAATTACGCGGTGGTCCGTTGGTAGCTTCGCCAGCCGGCTACTGGGGCGAATTCGGTTTCTATACTGATGGGCGGAAAAACATATCTTTCGAATGCGATGTAGAGGGCAGTGGCGGTGAAAATGGCTACTGGGAATATCAATTAGATCCTGAATTACAGATCAAACTGGGAACTCAGTTTAATCTGCGGATCAATCCTCAATTTTCGGCCAGTCATTCTCTGGCCCAGTATATAATGAGCATCACCGATCCTGCTGCAACAACTATGTACGGAAAACGCTATATCCTAGCGCAACTTGATCGAAAAACATTCGAATCAGCATTGCGCTTTGACTACACCATGACCCCCAACCTGACCTTGCAAGTTTATCTCCAGGCATTGTTGGCCGTTGGCGAATACAGTGATTACAAGGAATTTGCCCGACCTCGGTCACTGGATTATATCCATTACGATGAGGCGGGTTTGGAAATCCGTTATGATGAAGCCGATGATGAATATTCTGTTGTCCCTACTACTTTACCGGTGGACCACCAGATCGATGATGACTTCAATGAAAAATCGCTGATCGGTAGTGCCGTACTGCGCTGGGAATTCCGGCCCGGATCGATTCTATACGTAGTCTGGACCCTCAATTCGGAAAACGACGCTCATCCCGGTAATTTTAGATTTAATCGGGATATTAATGATCTGTTAATCACCGAAAAAGATCAAGTGTTAGCCATTAAACTAACCTGGTGGATCGGGCGTTAAGGTTTTCCCCAAACCGAAACCTGGTCAATTAAATCAGGGAAAAAAGTCATAAATCCGGCCCCGATCAATTCATAGTTTTCCCTGATTTCCGAACTTGCTCCAATCAGCGCAGCATGGGTTCGCCCTCTTCGGGACATCAATTGAAAAGTGCTTTCAATTCCTCTCAGATGATGGTATCTATTCAGCGCATCCGCTGTTATCATCCAATCGAGAAAAAAACTGGCTCGAGTAGGAAAAATTTCGCTGTGATAGTCCAGTACCTGATAGACAGTTTTGATAAACCGCGTCCGCGATTCAGTGCTGAATTCAGCCCAATTGCGTGAAAGAAAATGATCGTAGGCCACATCAAGTATAACACCGGCATATCGGCGGCGTTTTTTACTGAACAGTTTGCGCTGTTCGATTCTGATCGGATGACTATCAGTAAATGAATCGATCTGCCGGTGCAGACGAATACCACTGTTTATTATGGGCGAAAACTGACCGTTAATAGGTCCTTTCACAAAATCGCCCAGATAATTACCAATCATCAGATCATCATTATGGCGACTCAAAAACAGATGAGCGAGAAAATTCATATTTTCGGGATATCTATTTCTTCCCTTTTCGGATAGCACTCAGCCCTTTCCAAACTACCTTGGGAATTTTTTCTAGATCGTTGAATTCTCCGGCACCTTGGAGCCATTCACCACCATCAATAGTAACTACTTCACCGTTAATATAACCGGAACCGTCAGCCATTAAATAAGCTGCCAGATTAGCCAATTCGATATGTTCACCAAACCGCTTTAGCGGAATTCGCTTTTTCATGGTTTTTTCGATGCCAAGTCCAGGTGGTACAAGCCGGTTCCAGGCGCCTTCGGTCGGGAAAGGTCCCGGGGCGATGGCATTGGTTCGGATTCCATATTTAGCCCATTCCACTGCCAGTGAGCGTGTCAGTGCCAGGACACCAGCCTTGGCACAGGCTGAAGGAACCACATAACCGGAGCCAGTCCAGGCATAAGTAGTTACGATGTTCAGAATTGTCCCCCCTTTAGCCTTGATCATTTCTTTCCCCACAGCCTGAGTTACATTAAATGTACCATTCAATACAATATCGACGATTACCTTAAACCCACCTTCGGATAACAACTCAGTAGGACTAATAAAATTGCCCGCGGCATTATTGACCAATCCGTCGATTCGGCCAAATTTTTCAATCGCGCTTTGTACTATTGAACTAATCTGAGCGGGCTTGCGCACGTCACATGCCAACGGCAGTACTTCCGCGCCAGTTTGCCTTAGTTCGCTGGCCGTTTGTTCGAGAACATCCAGCTTGCGACTCATGATGACCAGATTGGCTCCCAGCTCCCCAAAGCGCTGAGCCATTGATTTACCGAGACCGGAACCCCCACCTGTGATCAAAAATGTCTTCC
This sequence comes from Fidelibacterota bacterium, assembly GCA_013203015.1. Lineage (GTDB taxonomy): Bacteria > Fidelibacterota > Marinisomatia > Marinisomatales > TCS56 > JABMPO01. The sequence continues at coordinate 5,255 of JABMPO010000151.1, read as the reverse complement.
CGCTCAATAGATCTGCTTTAAACATAACTAACTCCTTTTATTGGAAAAATATTAGTGAACAATTTACAGCCCATTTTACCCACTTGTTCCAAATCCCTGTCTGGTGTATAATTGCGCATGAATAAGTTGATGGTAATTGGTGCCCTATTATTAATAGTCGGATTGCTGATATTCAGTCTCAGACTGATGGCCTACAACCGGAAAAAATACCATTTGGAAGAAACCGTGGAAGAATTGAAAACCAACTATATCAATTCCAGTTTTATCATCAGAATTTTATCAATCATCATTTTCCTGGTTGCTCTGCTAATTTTCGCCTTTGGCTCCTAGCGCTGGAGCCCCCAGGGTAAACCCCTGATACCCTGAAATTACACCCTGTAGGCGACATCCCGATTTTGGGCTGAATTTTGGAGTTAATTCCACCACCGAAAGATGTTGTATTCAGCTAATCGGGATAAAATCAAGAATTAATCGATTTACTTGCTTGGGTTGCTCCATCATCACCAGGTGGGAAGCCTGTTTTACTTCAAAAAATTCACCCCTTGGCAATTCTTTGGCCAGTTTCTGTCCCAGCGCTACCGTAGTAAATTTATCGGCCTCACCGTTGATTATCCTGATCGGTATTGACAGATTGGCCAAATTTTTCTCCCCGTCATACCGCATCCCATTAAACAATGCCTTCATCATCCACATGGGATTTTTATCACTGCTGGCACGTTCCTTTTTTACAAATTCCGGGTCGGTATCCGGGTGGAAGGCTCCAGCGGCAAAATTTTTACTCAGCATGGGACGCAGCAAGCGTAAAACAATATTTGGGAGGTTCCAGATACTACTGGTGGAAGATGTCCGCAATGGAGCTGCCCCAATCAGGACTGCTCGCTCAATTTCGCCTTTAAATCGGCCGGCCAGCCATAAGGTGAAAGCCATTCCGTAGGAATGTCCGATTACCACATTGCGCCGCCGCTGATAGCTACTGTATACAGCCTCCATATCAGCCGCCAGTTCAGAGAATGTATAGCCCGTTCGGGGAACCGGACTGTTGCCATGACCTAACAAATCCGGGATTACCACAAAATATTTTTTCTGCAATTCGGCAATCTGATAATGCCACTGCTCGCCACGTCCACCGGCTCCATGAATCAACATTATCATAGTTTCTGAATCTGATCCAATGGTTTGAATAAAAATCCGTCGGCCGGGACGAATCTCCAACAGTTCTCTGTGCGGAATATTAAAATTGTTCATTGTTTCATCAGCTTGTGAAAGGTATCATCGAAGAGTAAATTCCGTTGTAAAGGGTAACAAATCAAGCAATGAAATCTATCAAAGAATACAGATCATGACCAAAACCAAAAAGCAACACAAACCCAAATTATTTATTCTGGATACCAATGTAATATTGCACGATTCCCGTTGCCTGCGCAATTTTCAGGAAAATGATATCGCGATCCCAATAACGGTATTGGAAGAACTTGATAATTTTAAACGCGGTAATGAATTAATTAATTTTCATGCTCGCGATTTCCTGCGCCAGATCGACGAGATTACCGGTGATGTATTGTTTGAGGAAGGGGCATCACTTGGAGAAGATCTCGGTAAGTTACGGATAATCGTCGGACAGGAAAATCATCCCAGATTTCAGGAAATCTTTTTTGAGGATACTCCTGATAACCGAATTTTAAGCGCACTTTATACCGTATCGCAAAATGAGCCCCAGCACCAGACAATCCTTGTATCAAAAGACACTAACTTACGGCTTAAGGCAAAATCGCTGGGATTGCCAGCCCAGGATTACACAACCGATAAAATTGAAAGCATTGACAAAATCTTTACCGGCAAACGTCTGGTGGAAAATATTTCCACGGAAATAATTGATACTTTATATCAGCCCCCCTATCAGATAACTGCTGATCAGATTCCAACGCTGGAAAACATGGTTGCAAATGAAAATTTTATTTTACGAAACGGTCAAAAATCGGTACTGGTCACTTACGATAAAACCGAAAATGTAATCGTCAGAGTTAATAAAACTCCAGCCTTTGGAATAACTCCGCGTAATGCCGAACAAACCTTTGCCTTGCAGGCTGTTACCAACGATAAGATACCATTGGTATCGCTCTCAGGTAAAGCTGGTACCGGCAAAACTCTGCTGGCGCTGGCCGGAGCTTTGGCCTGTTGTAAAAATTATCGTCAGATTTTCCTGGCGCGGCCGATTGTACCCCTCAGCAATCGCGACCTGGGGTTTTTACCCGGCGATATCAAATCCAAGATTGACCCCTACATGCAACCTCTGTTCGACAATCTCTCGGTTATTCGCCACCAGTTCAAAGAAAATGACAGCCATGCTAACAAAATCAATGAAATGATGGAAAATGAAAAATTGCTGATAACTCCTCTGGCCTATATTCGCGGGCGCAGTTTTCAGAAGGTATTTTTCATCGTTGACGAAGCCCAAAATCTCACCCCTCACGAGGTAAAAACCATTATCACACGGGCCGGTGAAGGTACTAAATTTGTGTTTACCGGCGATATTTATCAGATTGATCAACCCTACCTTGACACATTATCGAACGGCTTAAGCTATTTAATTAACCGCATGAAAGGTCAAAGCGCCTACGCTCATATCACCCTTGAAAAAGGCGAGCGCTCGGCGCTGGCAGAACTGGCCAGCAATCTATTATAACAGGAAAACTATGAGCGATACAATCGAAACCGCACCACAGCATGATGTTCTCGAATTAGCACTAACTATGGAAAACCAGTTGATGCTGGAAAAACTGGCGACCTGGAGTAAGTTAGTGGCAATCATCAATATCATATTTGGCATTATTAACTGTCTTACGATTTTTGTGATGGCTATCCCAATTGTGGTAGTGGGAGTTATAATGATTTTAATGGGTACCAAACTCAATTCCGCCACCGCCCATTTTCGCTACGGGTTATACCAGAAAGATTCCGAAAGTTTTGTCGAAGGTCTGAACCAGATACGACAATACCTGCTTTATAACGGCATCCTGTTGTTGATGACGGTAATTCTGTTTGCAGTTGTTATCATCATCGCCCTGACCGCCGGCGAAGCTATTAATGAATTGATGCAGGAATACCGGAATTATATGTAGACAAGATTTGCCGGTCGGATTTACCAAAAATAACCCTACAATCAGCTGTTGTAAAATCCCCGATAATGAAATAACCCTTAACCCGGAATAAGGTCATATCGTCTAATTTGAGAAAACTGTTTAAACCAATCGAGCAATCCTGGAATCATTAATTAAGAAGATTCAACTGGTGTTAGATTCCTTCTTTTATTCTTTATTCGACTATCCATCAGATCAATCAATTCATCCAGGTTAGCAACCGAATCCATCTCTGGCCCTTCGATTAAAACGTACGTAATTCCAGATTGCTGCAATACCACTGCCGGTAAAGACAGATTCTGCAATTTCGGTTGATTACCCAATTGATCCATATGCAGAAACAACGATGGTATTGCCAGCGATTTTAGATAGTCTGCCCAGGCCGTCTTCATTCCTAGGTTGGAATAAGTTATACCACACAGGCTACAGGGATAAGTGGCAGGCGATACAATTTTATGCACATAGTCGGAAACCGCATTGAATATGCCACTATCAGCATTGTAGATAAAAATTAATTGCTCGGTTGGAGCTTTAGTTTTAGACTGGAGCCCAGTAACTGCTAAAAGCCCGGTTAATAATGCCATTGCTACTCCAATAATTTTGATAGTTTTCATTAATTACCTGCTGTTTTTATACAGCTATATTAACTATCCATACACGCTTATAATGTCCGGCTCCCGACACTATAACAATTATTGACTAGAAAAGTAGCCAAACGACAAATCTACTTAATTGATAATCAAGCTAATCTGAGTGCAATTTATTCCTTAAAAAGACAATCGTGATCTGGCTAGCTCGTTGCCTTTTGAAATGATATATTTTCGTCAGAATTGTGAAAGTATGACTAAATCTTCCGGGGGAAAAATTTAATTAATAACTTCGTCAACTGCCTTATCGACTTCTTCCTTTACTTTTTCCGCAGCTTTTTCTTTGGCTTCCTCGGCTTTTTCTTTCAGCATCTCTTTACCCGGATCGATTACTCCTTCTTGTACCGATTTCTTAATATCATCAAGATTGGTTGGTACTTCTTGTCCGGTGTAAACCAGATAGCCGATAAACAGCACGAAAAGTGCTATCACGAAAACGGCCAGTTTTACCAGTTTTTTAACCAATCCAATCACGATTATCAGAGCCAGAACAACTGCACCAGCAAGATAAACAGGATTGGAAGTAAGCGTTTCGATTAATTGTCCTAACATTTATTTACTTTTCCTTCGGTTAATGATTCCCGTTTTTTGTTCATATTCTTCAATTATTTCCATCACCAGAGGATGATCCGGCATTTCCAGCGTCATCGCTTCCAGATAACCGGATTTTTTGACGATCTGATTATTAGCATCCACTTCGATTTTAATAATTCCCACATAATAACCTTCTTTACCGGCTTGAGCAATCAGTACATTATTGATCTCCTGAGCAGATCGCAAACTGGTTTGACTATGAGCACCGATGATAATGTCAATCCCTGGCAGATTCGCCGCCAGTTTTAGATCACGATCGTAGCCTTGGTGAGTCAGTAATAAAATGATATCGGCTTTTTGCTCCAAATCTTTTATTTGCTGCGTCACAACTTCGTTTAAATCCTGCAGATCAATGGCTGATTTGACAGACTCAGGATAATATTTTATCGCCACTGGTCCTACAACTCCTAGAATTGCAATTTTGATGCCATTGCGCTCAACAATTAGCTGCGGTCGTGATTTTTTAATACGTGGACTACGAACGTTTGTATTTACTATCGGAGCATCAATCCGCTTGATCATATCAGCAATATAGTCAGCACCATGAATCAGCTCCTGGTCGCCTAACAGGATTGCATCATATGGAATGTGGCTGTAAGCAATGCTGGCCAAACTGTCCTTAACTGTCTTCCCGGTCAGGGAAATTATATCACCGCTGTCAACGATTATGGTATTGGGGTGATCTTCCAACCAGGTTTTTATAAAAGCGGCGCGTTTTTCAATTGCTCCATAGGGGTGGTCAACACAATAACAATTTTCCAAAGCTCCATTGGTGTTATTGGTGTGCAAAATATACAGGTTCCGGTCAGTCCCGAAAACCAGGTTGAATATCATTAGCATTACAAAAATAATATTGCGCGGCATAGTACTCATCTTT
>JABMPO010000150.1 GCA_013203015.1 Fidelibacterota bacterium | reverse complement strand
AAACTTAGCTTGGCGCTAACTTTCGTCGGGGTGTAGTAGAGGTTGAAATCTTCCATTTTTTCCCCGATTAAAGGAATCCCAGACATCAATTTTAGGGGCTTGATATAATTATCCTTGCCAAATGGCAGTGTATAGGAAATATTTCCGGAATAGCTTTCGGAATGATTACTTTCAATTAAAAAGCTGGAAGAATTACTGAGCTTGGCGCTGAAACCGGTGTTTATCCGATCGACTGTATATTTTAATAATATATTTTCAGATTTTGTTGTTTTGGACAATGAAGTGTTAAAATTGACCGAACTGGACAAGGTCAGCAATGAATCGGAGGCATCGTCGACATTCAGTAGAATATCATCATTAGCCGGATGATATTTAGGTATTTTAATACTATTAGAATACGATGTAGTGATTGGCAATTTTATACCCCACGACTCGGGGAAAAACTTATGTAGCGACAAGCTGGCATTTAATCTGAAATCTTCACTGGTGCTGTTGGTTCCGAGACGTTGCTGCAAAATATGAAAATCGGCATCCCGGCGACTATAGGCCAGTGTTAGACTACCTAGATCCGCAAGATTCAATTTACCTTGTACGCGCATAGCAACCCCGCGATCTTTTTTTACACCACTGAGCCTTAACTCATCTACCCAGATTTCTCCCGATGCTGGCAAGGGGGAGGTATTCCTAATGCCAATTCTAATATAGCTAATACGTGGGATCGAAGGAGACCCTTGAATTTGTACGCGTTTGCCGGTTAGCGCTCCGTTAGCATCTTTGAAATAATAGGTCTTAACATCGGCTGAATCCACAAAGGTATCGTTACTGCCGACTTTATTTACTGTAGTGGAATCAGCAATCTTCAGACTGGTGAGCCATTCCAGATCCAAATCAATAGAATTCCGGCTTCTATCCTCATCCCAACCCTCATATACCGGTTGAGTAATTTCGTAAAAATGATCACTGCGACCAAAGCGCAGGAACATTTCCATGTCCGTTTCATCAATTCCGATCTGGGGACTATTGCCATAGACAAACATTTTCATTCGATCATAGGTGAGATAACTCTGAGCGCGGCTTCCCGATAATTCCAGCAGGGTTTTTTCAGCCGCTCCTTTGTAATGACCGGGAAGATTGTCAAATTTTAATACCAGCGATTGTTCTTTGGAGCGAATTTTATTAATCTTATCATATTCACCGGTAACACCATTTGGCGGCGAATAATCGGCATTATCTTCGGTATTAACTATTGTCACTGCAAAAACGCTGTCATCTTTAATATATGCCGTAGTATCACTGCTGATGCCAAGCTCCAGCCATTGGTTCCCCACCATCTCAATTTTGGCAATCTGCAGAACAGCTTGGGAATCGATCCCGGACATAGTCAGGCGTATATTTCTGATGTCATTCCAATCGATATTTCCCTCCGGCTTGATCTTGCTGAAATGGCTTAAAGGTATTCGATAAAGCCGCCACCCCGTGAGTTTATTATTGTCATCAACGGTCTCACCGGCAACATAATCAGCATCTTCGGCATTCTGATCCAATACAAATGATTTCGTAAAATAATCATTTACACGATCAAGAAATCCTGAGCCATCGATGTCTTCAGTATCAGGATAAATACCACCTTCCTGGCGCCGGTTACCTTCGGTGCCATTTACCCTGTGCGGACCATTGGGTGAGTTAAGTTTGTAGGGATCACCACCAGTGTACTTGCTCCAATTATCACCATTTGGATCGTCTGGGTTAGCGGTGGCGTTGATAATCTCGGATTCTCCTTCATTAAGATATTCGCTAAAGGTTTTTCCGGTTGGGTCGAGACACCCGCCCCAGCCATTTTCATATTCGTCGGTACAACCGTCGAGACCAATATCTTCTTCATCATCCAGGAATCCATTCCCCAAAGAAAAACCAGATTCAGGTTTGTCCTCGGTATCCATTACACCGTTGCCATTCCAGTCTTCACTAATCCGTCCCAGATCGACAGTTAATTTCCCGTTCGTTCCACGTAACCAGATTTCAAAGAATTTGGCTCTGGTTTGATCATGATCGCCGCTGAAAAAAGGACTGGTTATTCCAGCCCAGACCGAGTCATCCTCAACCAGGGATTGAGATCCTTTGTGAGATAAATTAAGCGATAAAATGTTAGTGGTTTCATTTTGAGCCTGGGTCGAAACCGACTGATTGGGCCAGATATCCCTAGTCGGATACGGAACGTAGGGATTGTACCAAAACAGGTTTGCGCGGTTTAGCTGGGAAAAAGGCAGACCGGTGAGCGAATTGAGGGGAGCAGCGGATGCTTTCCAATAGCGATGCAATACTTGCGGGGAAGTAGTTCGTTTTGAACCTTCAAAATCATCAATAAAAGCCACCCCATTCGGGTCGCCAGTCTTTTCATTATTTATGGGATTAGGATTAGGCAACACCTGGGCAATTTCGCCTTCCATGGAGATTGAAGTCATTTTCTCAGTCTCCAGCATTGGTAATCGATCGAGAAAACGAGTAACTCCTTCAAGTTCGGTTTGATATTTGCCGTTCAAATCCCAAATAAAATTCCTGGTTGGTTCATAGCCTACTTCAATTTTCTCATTCAGTACCGATTGATTATAATATAGAGCAGTAGCGCCAAGAAATGAATTTTGTCCTAAATCCATTTGAGCCCGGGTACCGATGATGGTTTTTTTATCGAATGATACCAATTCATGCTTCTCGTAGAGAACCTCCAGATTGGCATTCGGTGCTAATGCTTCCTCGTTGAGAAAAGTGAGACTTCCTCCGAAATAATCGATCTGGTAATCAATGCCGCGCTGTAACGTCACACCATTTAGTTTAACTTCCTCACTACCCTCTACCACCATGAACCCAAGACTGATATTGCTGGTTTGGTTCGAATATTCGGTCTCAATCGAAAATTCGGAATCGTTTTGGATATCATTGGTATTAGTGGTGGTATACATGTATCCCGACCCAAGGTATACTTTAAGGTCACTATTAGCGTTCCCGCCCGCCAGTGAATCAGGATCGGCAAATGGATGAAAGGCGGGAAATATAATTTCCCCATAGGCCATATTTACCAGATTAGGATTATTCATATCGATTAGCTGATCTGGCTCATTATTACCGCTTTGGTCTTTGGAGTCGAGGCCAAATAGAGTAATAAAGCTGATCCCGGAAGAACTGTATTCTGTTTGCGGGTTGCTATTCTTATTAATAATTCGAACTGCAAATCCATCGGGATTGATATTGGCTGTACCCAGAAAGTAGACATTTTTAAACATCAAGTCCCAGGTCGGCTGGCCGGTATTTACACTGCGTGGCCTGATCAATTTCAATTGCAAATTGGTAAGAGTATCACCTGGTGCCGGCAAAGACCCAATTGTTTTCACTGTATCAATCACGTTTCCAGCAGCATCAATTTCAACAATCTTAAAACTACAGGCCAGTGTAACGTCAACTGCCCGAGACCGCAAGCGGATATAGCCCAGATCTTCATTGATATAGTATTCTTCATCTCGTTCCATCAACGCATAGGACTCGTTTTTACTGTAGTCCGCCAGGCTATCGGGAAATTCCGGATAAACATAAGCCGTACCGGAATAAGAACCTGGTGTACTACCCAGAACAGATTTAAACAGGTTAAAATCTTTAACAATAAATCGATTAGTTTGATGCCTATTTTCACTATCCAGCGGATAAAATGGCGTTATCACAATTGGTTTATAATCAGGATCACCGGAAATACCATCAAAGCCATTGCGATACCATTCATGGATAAAGAAATAGCGATCTTTAATGTAAGTATAATCCTGAATTGTTTGGGCTTTGGCCTCACTGGAACCATCGAATTTCTGTTTTTCTTTACGGGTTTGCTCGATCGAGGCGATAGTAGTTATATCAACGGGGCCCAGTTTAGATACAGCCTTCAAACCGAATAAACCGCGGTTTTTGCCGGAGAAAGTCACAAATTGAGTTGATGGTAAGGACAATGAAATATTACCGGCTTCGATTTTCTGCAAAATCTCATCCTCTTGCCCCTGATAAGAAATTCGGATATTATTCTCCCAATCGAAATCACGTTCCGAGTCTTGATCCATCAACACCGTAATTCGATCGCCAATTTTTCCTTCGATGTTCAAATTCTGCTTCTGATCAAATTCAATATGGGTGTTTTGAGCCTGATTGATATTCGACCGGATAAGCTCCTGATCCTGAAATACCATCTTCCCGGAGATACTGACATTACCACGCACCCGCAGTGATACCCGCCCCAGGTCACCTACATCAACGCCGACCAGTTCAATCGATTTCCCTGATCTGCTGGTACCCGTTTTCCCGCTTTCTTGTTCGGCCAGACCCTGCATGGTTTTGCTAAAATTGATCTGGCGTTGACGCTGGATCATGGACTTGATATACCAGTTCAGGTTGGCGCTAAAGGGCATTTTTATATTTTGACCGTCAGATATCTCATAAATAGTGATTGTTTGCCAATCAGCTGATATTTCAGATTGTAATTCAGTAATCTTGAAAGGACTAAGCAGACCAATCGGCTTAATCAAAGTGTCGCTAATTAGTCCGAAAGCTCTGGGCAAGGTAGGAAATGCATTGGCGAAAAAATCCGATTCGATTATTAAAGGAGGAACGGAAACGCCGGTTGAATCCGCACTCTGCCCATGGAGCTGCAAATTCCCCGTAAAAAAGAACGTTAATAGACCGATGACCAGGCAAAATAATTTCGCCAGGTTTCTGTTAGTACCTATGATTAAACAACCTTTGTTAATTATTACAAACTGGTAACGGTCAGCCTAAAAGCTACTCCTATTTATATTCAGGTTGAATTTTTTCAATGAAAAGTTTACGGAAATTTTGAATAGCAAGTCCACGATGACTTATACGATTTTTCTCTTCGGCCGATAACTGAGCCAGTGTTTTATTCAAACCGGGTACGAAAAAGAGCGGGTCATACCCAAAACCAGCCTGTCCTACTGGTTCTTTTAGGATGATTCCTTCTACTTTTGCGTTGGCCCAAAGTTCCAGATTTTGATCTACATAGGATATAAAACAGCGGAAGCGGGCTGAACGCTGATCGGCAGGAATTTCTGCTAATTCGGTCAGTAATTTTAGATTATTTTCACGATAACCAGCATTATCTCCAGCCCAGCGAGCTGAATAGACACCCGGAACCCCACCCAGGGCATCGACTTCAAGGCCCGTATCATCGGCAATCGCCGGCAAACCGGTAAGCTGATTGACAGTCCGAGCTTTAATGAGCGAATTTTCCAGCAAGGTCGTGCCAGTTTCCGCTATTTCGCCGATCTGGGGGAAATCATCCAAGCTCAGAATCTGGTGTTTGAAATCCGCCAGCGCCAGCGCTAGTTCCTGCTGTTTATGTTTATTATGGGTAGCCAGTACTATTTGCACTATAATTACTCAATTTATGCCGCCGAACATAGGAGAATTACCGACGGCAGACAAGTAATTTTGCTGAATAGAACGGATTGTATTGAATTTATGTGATTGAAGCCACTAATTTTGGTGCGCTTTTTAGGGGCTCGGTAGCTCAGTTGGTAGAGCAGAGGACTGAAAATCCTTGTGTCGGCAGTTCAATTCTGTCCCGAGCCACAGTCACCGTCAGACTGCAAACCCCTCTTATTGAGGGGTTTTTTATTAACACTAATAACTGGTGGGAGTTGGTGGAAATTGTCTCAAAAACAGTGGTTTATGGTACGGTCTGCTATTTCAAATATTTACTAACCATTCCCAGCAGTTCCTTTATAACAATCGGTTTGCTCATATAATCATCACAGCCGGCATTGAAGACGTTGTCACGATCCCTGGGAAAGGCATGGGCAGTTACAGCAATAACCGGGATATCCTTTAACTTCTTTTTAGCTTTCATATAAGCTACTAAATCCAACCCATCTTCATCGCCTTCTAATGATAGATCAAGTATAATCAAATCCACCTTGTGTTTGCGCAACTGCTGCTTTGCTTCCGTTACTGACACAGCATAAGGCGTTTCATATTTATCTTTTAGGGTTACCTCAAGCGCTCTTCGATTATGTGGTTCATCCTCAACCAGTAAAACCACCGGTTTTACTTTGCTGACCGTTTTTTCGGTTTTAGTGTCAACTTGTTTGGTTTTGGTCTCAGGCTCAGCAATAGCCGTGTCGGCTGGTGTGAAGGTTAAACTGAAGGTAGTCCCAACACCCTGCTTGCTTTCTACAGTTATAGGGATACCGTTCATATCCAGACAGCTTTTGGTGATTGATAACCCCAGCCCCAAACCCTGGTATTTCTTATTGTAGCCGGTACTTTCTTGTGAAAAGGCATCATATATTTGACCTAAGTAATCTTCACCAATTCCTATTCCGGTATCGCTGATTGACAGAACATATTTACCATTCTGTTTGTTTAACTGGATATTGATTTGACCTTCTTTGGTGTACTTAATAGCATTGTCTACCAGATTGGAAACAGCTTTTACTACTGATGATTTATCTACTTTAGCAGTACCATCATCAACCTGGCTAGCATATGTGAATTCTAGCTTTTTCGCTGAGGCTGCGGGTCTGAATTCATTGCATATCGATTCAATCGGAGTTGCCAATCGTACTACTTCGGGATTGTAGGGCAATACACCCGCTTCGATTCGCGATATGTCAAGAACTTCATGGACCGTTCTTATGAGTCGTTGACCACTGCTGTTGATAACTTTAAAATATTCACCCTCACTCTCTTGCATCCGGCCTTTAAAACTTTCCTCGATTATTTGTGAGAAGCCGAGGATCGCGTTTAGTGGTGTACGAATCTCATGGGACATGTTGGCCAAGAACAGATCTTTGACCTTATTTGCATTCTCGGCTTCCCTCAGGGCTTGTTCACGCCCCTCCTCCGCCCGTTTACGTTCGCAGGCCCTCATTATTATCCCAGAGATACCATCAATTAGGGATCGCTCTTCTTTCAGGAATGATCCCTCATCTTTCTCAGGTTTCTCTTCTAAATAGTAAACCTTTATCGAACCTTTGGATTGATCGGACACAACAATATCACTTGACAGTACCCAATCGCTTTCTTCAAACGGCTCTGAAACATAATCCTTACCAGCAAAATTAATCTTGCAGCGGGTGATGTCTGGATATTGCCAGCCTGGTGGAATTAACTGAGCCACATCTTGTAAAATTTCTTCCAGTGTGTTACTCTTCTGGATAGTATTCGCCACACCATACAGGCAACTAATCTCTTTGACACGTTCTCCCATATTATAGAGGAGTATCTCCCGTTCTTTTTCCGCCCGCTTGCGTTCAGTAATGTCGATTGAAACACAGTCTAAAAAATCTTTTTCATTATTCACACAGAAAGAAGCTCGGTTCCAAATTTCGGTACCATTTTTTTTCTTAGAATGAATATCAATCTTATTGATATAACCTTTATCTCTTAATTCCTGTATAATGGGTGCGCGATCATCTGGGTTCATATAGTGATTGATGGACTTAAATTCTTTGATAAATTCATCTATTGAGGAATATCCAAATAATTCTGCACTTGCCTGGTTGGCCTCAAGCACCCTCCCCTCTTCAAAACTAAGTCTGAATAACCCAACAAGCGCATTACTATATATAGCCCGGTATTTTTCTTCGCTCAATTTTAACGCTTGTTCTGCCTGCTTGCGCTTGGTGAGGTCCATGACAATTGCGAAATTGCTTTTAACATTTCCTTTTTCATCCTTTATTTGCGAGGGGTTGACAAGAACCGGAAACCTGACACCGTTTTTCTTTTTGAAAACTAATTCAAAGCTTTCGAAAATTCCTTGCGAAGTTTTTACAAATGCCTCCTCAATATTTTTATATTCCTTTTCGGGCCAGTATGGATGTGGAGGACCGGTTCCTATCAACTCTTCTTTCGTAAATCCAGTCATTTTGCAAAAAGCGGGGTTAACATCTATATGAACACCATTTTCATCCAATATCGAAAAACCATCTGCCGTAGAATTGATTATTTCCTTTGAGAATTTTTCACTTTCCTTTAAATCTTCCTCAGCCTTCATTCTTTCTGTTATATCTACAAACGATACAATTGTTGTATTTCCATCACCAATATCTAGCTTTGCAGCACTGACTAATGTATTAAATATTTTACCTGATTTATTAACTATTTTATAATATACATTAGAAATAGACCCTTTTTT
>JABMPO010000149.1 GCA_013203015.1 Fidelibacterota bacterium | reverse complement strand
GAAGAATTTCCCAACCATTTCAATAATTGATCGTTGGTCGGGTTGATTTTTAAACAAGGACAAAATTAATAACCATTTTTAATAATCGATTGCAATTTTACTGAAATAATATAATTACTTGACCAGCCTGGTCAGGATTGTGCGGGCATTATCATTTTGGGCATTTAAGTCCAATGACTTCTTATAATTAGTGATGGCAGCGGTTGTATCGCCTCGGGCCAACAATATTTCAGCATAACTGTCGAAAACATTAAACGATTCGGGAAATAATTCGCAATTAACAGCAAAAATATTTTGTGCCTGGGATAACAGGTGATTCTGCAGGTACTGGTAACCCAGTACATTTATCTGTCGCTCAAGCCCGGCTGGCAAGGAGTCTTGTCCGGTTGCAAAATTATTCAAAATCCAGCCCGCTGATTCAGTTTCCGACTGGAGAACTAATTTTTCAAGATTGACGAGCAACGGCTGGTAATCGGGATAGATTTCTAAAATGCGTTTCAACATACTAAGGGCTGAACCGGTGTCGCCCTGCTGCAAAAATCGGGTCTTGGCAGCGTCGAGCAACATTCCATCGAATTCGGCAAATGCTGCAAATTCCCGTTTGAAATCGTCATAATACTGCCAAGCACCACGCGGATCACCGCTTTCCCAGGCCGCCATGAACCCCGTAATAAAATCAAAATCATTATGTCGAAGCTGTTCTATTATTTCGGTATTGATCCAGTAGATTTCTTCGTTACCGGTTCGGCGACTGGTGAAAAATAAGTATTTGCCATCTGGGCTCACGTAGGGGCAATAATCCAAAGCCGGAGAATTGATTCCCGGTCCCATCTGGCGTGGTTCGGTCCAGATACCCGAGCCATCATGGAAACTGATATACAAATCGCCGCGACCAAGTTCACCAGAACGATTGTGTGAGCTAAAAATCAAGTAAGATTCGTCAGGAGCAATAAAGGCATTATACTCGGCTTGATCTGAATTAACCGGAGCGGGCAGGCTTTCCCGGGAAATTAATGTGTCATTCTCCACCCGAGTGCGATATAGATCGTTATTGGCATCGGTAAAATACATCAATCCCGAACTGGTGAAAGTGGGATAGAAATCGCCGGCATCATTCAAGCGTTGAGGCTCCTGCCAGCCTTGCCCGTCGCGATCAGTGTACCAGATTTGCCAATTCTCCGGTTCACCCACCCCGGACAGCGGCCGCCGCGAAATGTAGTATAACCGCTGACCTGTGTGATCCAACTGAGCTTCAAATTCCGGAAATGTGCCCGAAAAAGGCATCACTGTCGGTTGGCTCCATTCCCCGTCACTAAAAACTGAATGCAGTATCTGCCCATTGCGGGAAAAGATCAATTCATCCCCGGCTTTACTGATGCAAACATCGCGCTCATTGGCCGTGGGCGTGGATATTATCCCTGGGGCAAAAACCGCTGGTTTAAATTGGGGCTGTTTCAAGTTAAACAGATAGCTATCATTAAACTTTTCGGTAGTGCAACTCAGCAAGAATATCAGGATAAACAGATTAACTATTTTCATGAGTTAGTTTCCGGTGGGATTAATTCGATCATTATACTGTCAGAATTTAAGCATCGATCGGAAAAAACGGCGGATTCAGTTAGTTAAAACTGATTAGATTCAGCCCCCTGGATAATATGGACTACACTTACCAGTAAACTTATTCGCAAATTGAAAATATGACCAAATCCGTTATTCACGACCCAATGTTCAAGTTTCTGGCAGTACTATCGATTGCCTCAGCCGTGGGCCTGCAGACTTGGCGCACCCTGTTTAACAATTTCGCCGTTGAAGTGGTACATTTAGGCGGCAATCACGTGGGCATTATCCAATCGATTCGCGAAATACCGGGCTTTCTGGCCTTGTTGGCGATTTTCATTATCATTTTTATCAAGGAACATCGACTATCAGCCCTGTCTATCGTTACTCTGGGCATCGGGGTTGGAATTACCGGTCTCCTGCCCTCCTATCAGGGATTGATTCTCACGACTCTGATCATGAGTTTCGGATTTCATTATTACGAAACGACCAATAATTCCCTCACTCTGCAGTATTTCGACCAGAATACATCACCATGGGTAATCGGTAAGCTGCGCAGTTTTGGCGCTGCAACCAATATTGCAGTGGGGTTGTTCATTTTTGTGGTCACAGCCTTCCTGGATTATCGGATGATCTACGGCCTGGTGGGAGTGGTGATTGTCGTGGCAGGATTGTGGGGACTGAGCAGAAATCCGACCCGTGTTGATATCGTCCCCCAGCACAAAAAGATGATCTTTAGGCGGAAGTACTGGTTGTATTATTTTCTCACATTTATGGCCGGTGCCCGACGACAAATATTTGTGGCTTTCGCCGTATTTCTGCTGGTATTGCGATTTGAATTCA
Source organism: Fidelibacterota bacterium (assembly GCA_013203015.1). Taxonomy (GTDB): domain Bacteria; phylum Fidelibacterota; class Marinisomatia; order Marinisomatales; family TCS56; genus JABMPO01. The sequence goes on along the minus strand of JABMPO010000149.1, from coordinate 577 downwards.
GTGTCAGGGAAATAACCATTCTGTTCATCATCAATAATGTCATCAATTATTTTTTAAGTCCCCTGATCGGCAAAGCAATAATCAGGTTCGGCGAACGCAAGGTCCTATCGCTGGAATACCTGAGTCTGATCTTTATTTTTATCGCTTATGCCACGACTGATTCCAGGATAGTGGTGATGGTTCTGTATGTTCTCGATCATATTTTCTTCAATTTCTCCATGGGAATCCGCACTTTTTTCCAGAAGATTGGTGACCCCAGAGATATCGCCCCCAGCATGGCGGTGGGCTTCACCATCAACCATATTGCAGCCGTTATCATACCTGCCCTGGGCGGTCTGCTATGGATTATCGATTATCGGATAGTTTTTCTGGCCGGAGCAGCAATGAGTGCAATTTCTCTGCTGGCAGTCCAGTGGATCAGCCACAATATCAGATCACATAACCTCGATTGAAGATTAAGATTAACCAATAAGGGAATAACCATGTTTTCAGCAAAAAAAATAGTCCTGATGGGATTGATTTTAGGACTGGCAGTTAATAATCAATTATACGCCTGTACCAACCTGCTGGTGACCAG
>JABMPO010000148.1 GCA_013203015.1 Fidelibacterota bacterium | reverse complement strand
GGTGACAGCTCAGGCTGAGAACAGTGGCTTCGGGTATACCTATAATTCTGATGGTTATGATTTATTGCATCTGGGCAGTGGTCAAGCCCTGGATTGGGGACTCTATTTTGGTTTTATGTCGCATATCAGCAAGCGTGGATACGAGGCTATTGATATGGGACTGCTCTGGCGCGGATTCAAGTGGCTTTCCCTGGGAGCCAGTTGGAAAAACCTCTATTCGCGAGATAAACTCGACCAACCCCTTAATCTGGGACTGGCCGTTCGTCCTTTTGGTAGCAGGTTGACAATCAGTTATGATCAAACATTCATGGTTGATATCGACTCGGATGAAGTGTCAAGCACAGAAAGTATAATAGGGCTAAATACGGAATTATTTTCCGGGATTGGATTGTTCACCGGTTACAATACTGATTCAGAATTGATACAGCTTGGTTTGTCGGTTAATTATAGTTTTAGTGGCATCGAAAGCTACAGCACTATTGATCAATCTGACGGTTTGCAGGATGCAGGTTTGCTGGGTGTTTCAACTAATATTGATCGAAAAAGAACGTTTATTAAATCCAAGAAACCTAATTTTGTTACAATTCGTTTTTCGCGTGGTATCGAAGATTCGCCAGGTCCACGGGCCTTTTTTGGTGATCGTATGGTTACACTTCGCGGGGCCATTCGACAGATTGATTTATTAACCGAAGATAGGAATGTCGAAGGAGTTGTGATTTATCCCGAAGGATTAGGAATGGGGTTTGGCATGAGGACCGAATTGCGGGATGCTTTTATTCGACTGCAGTCCAAAGGAAAAAAAATCTATGTGTTCTCAGATTATTTAACTGATAGTCAATATTCGCTGATATCAATGGCTGATGGAATCTATCTGAACAATGGCGGAATTTTATTAATTGACGGGATTGGGATTGGACCGGCATTTTGGAAAGGAACATTTGAAAAGCTGGGATTAAAAGCACAGTACTATCGTCGGGGTAAATATAAAAGCGCAGCGGAAACTTATACCCGCAAAAACATGTCCGAATCCAGTCGTGAAGCTTTAAGTGCGATTCTGGCAGATGTAGATGAAATTTATCGTAATTCGTTTATGGATCGACCTGGTATGACCGACAGTTTACTGAATGAAATCTTTGATCAAGCTCTTTTTACTGCGGAACAGGCCATTGAACATGGTTTGATCGATGGCGCCTTTCATCCGGATCAGAAAGCGCAGATTATTGAGGATATCGTTGGCGAGGAAATAAAAATTTTCAAGGTACAGAAATGGGCGCGGAAATGGGATTACGATTGGAAAGCCGGAATTAAACCGGGAATCGCCCTGATTTATGCCGAAGGATTGATCCTACCCGGTAGAAGCGTTCCTTCACCATTTGGTCGTAACAAGCAGATCGGGTCGATAACTACTTCGAATGCTATTCGCCAGGCACGGGAGGATGAGACGATCCAGGCAATCGTTCTTCGCATCAACAGTCCGGGTGGTTCGGTGCTGGCATCTGAAGATATCTGGCGCGAGGTTTATCGAACCACAAATCCGGATTCGGTCGATGAAAAATATCGCAAGCCGGTTTATGTTTCCATGGGAAATGTTGCGGCTTCCGGTGGCTATTATATTGCCTGTGCCGCTGATACGATTGTGGCTGATGCTGCCTGTATCACCGGATCAATTGGGGTGCTGGCTGGTAAAGTGTCGATGGGTGGTCTATTTGAAAAAATTGGGTATAATGTCGACATGCTGGTGGCAGAACCCCACGCCGACATGTTCGGTGCTCATCGCGCTTTCTCCGAGCAGGAAGGGCAAAGCATGCAGGATGTTGTCGATAGTTATTACGAACAATTCCTAAATCGTGTAGCCGATGGTCGCGGAATGACCCGCGATGAAGTGGATTCAGTGGCACAGGGGAGAATCTGGTCCGGGGTTGAAGCCAAGAATATTGGATTAGTAGATGAATTAGGTGGTTTACGTGAAACAATTTTAATGGCCAAAAAGCGAATTGGATTAGCTGAGACCGAAGAAGTAGATCTAAAGATATTTTCCGGCGTTGAACGAAAAAGTCTCAATTTAAAGTTGGAATCCGCTTCCGTATTGTTTGATGAAATTGAAAAACTAAATCCGGATGTAGATGTGAAACTGATACTTGACCGAATTGCTTTATTGAATGGTCAGCCGGCCTTGTATCTGATGGAAGAATTGACTCCAATTAAATAAGAATGTTGATGCCAATATTTGGAAAGTGAAGGGAGACTAATATGTCAAAAATCGGTGTAGTTTTATCAGGCTGTGGAGTTTATGATGGAACCGAAATTCATGAAGCGGTTATTACTTTATTGGC
>JABMPO010000147.1 GCA_013203015.1 Fidelibacterota bacterium | reverse complement strand
TGCAGGTATTCATTATATGATTCAATAATCTCGATTTTACGAAGATACCATAAACAAATTGCATGCCTGGTGCTGCAGATATCCATGGGAGCATAATTTGTGTTTAACAACAAGACGACCCGATTCAGCGCACCATCATTGACAGAAATCAGTTTTTTCTTCAACATAATTCTGCCAGGTGACCTGAATTAAAAAAACCGCTAACACCAAGTACTTTTTCGAAAATTCCTTTGAAAACGACCTCCGAACTGTGAAAAATGGTTATCGTTAGTAAGACTTCCAGCGAAAGGAATAATATTAGACAAAATCATTCCCGACAAAAACAAGGCGGAATTTATCCTACAGTGTTTCTCAGTCGCAAGCTATTAGCAGGTATAAATCCCCAAGGGTAAGCCTATGATACTATCCATTTACCCGGCTACACTTATACAGCTACGCCGTGGTTATCCGCAATTACCAGGGGTACCATAGCGCAGAAGTCCCGATATTAATTGGGACAAAGGCGGAAAGGGATCGGAATGCAATTGTCCCGATCCCCAATTTAAGAGCCATAAAATTATATGGCTAAGATTGTATCATTTAAAACAGGATTTGCTGACCGATAGATAATGAAAATCCATGGGCGCTATTAAAGAATCCGCGTTCTTGTGAAAATCCCATATCAAATGCATAATGCTCGAATCTCAGCCCCCAACCGATTCCCCATTGAAATGATTCGAATCCACCTAAGGCCAGTCCGGCACGTAATGGTAACCAGGGAACTAAATTATACTCGATACCCCCTGAAATACGCGGGGTTGTGTCAAAATAATATTCGCTACTGAGATCCTGACGGTAATTAGCATAAACAGTCAGTTCCGGCAGCAGGTTGCGGTATTCGAAACCAACCAATAGATAGGTAGGATATTTAGTACTGAAACCGTCAATGGCATAGGTTGTATCAATAACATTGAAAACAGAATCCATTTGTTCGTCGCTGTAATCAGAAATATCTTCGAATTCGGATGAGTAAATTTCACCATCGAAACTGAATACGAATTTATTAGCATTTGCGTCACTCCAATTCACGAATCCAATCAAGTTATTGATTGAGGCATTAACGCGCATATCATCGTTTAAATCGACAGCGGCACCAAGATCGATAGCTACGCCAAAACCACCAACAGCATATTTCCCGGTAGCATCACCAACCATCTGGATCTTATCCTGGTAAGTAGTAATCCCACCATCGAATTTATCGATTTCAGCAAAGGCCGCACCGACCAGAAACTTGGCTGCCCCACCGACATAACTGGCTTGCACGAATTGTTCCAGTCCGGGAATCGTCAGCTTCATACCATAGGCAAAGGAAATCGGCACTACAGCCTGTACCTGTACTTTTAACTTGCTTAAATCAATTGGTACACCAAATTGATTTCCTCTTAATATGAATTCAAACATGCCTTTGGGCAGGGAAACATTGGTGTGAAATTCCGGGTTGACGGAAACAGCAAAAGGACCGAAACTCATACCAATGAGTTTCATGCTGATCAGCGGGTTGATATTGACACCATCTTCCGGGAAAACACTCAATAAATCGTTAACATCAGCGGCATCCAGGTATTCACCTTTGGTAAACCATTCGTTAAACCATTTAACTGTAAACAAATCATTGTTCATTTGCACATTAGGAAAAGGAATCAGAGGTAAAATCCCAAAGCTTAAGCCAAAATTCGGATTATCATCGTAGGCCAGATTTGCCGGATTCCAGCCGATGACTTCATCACCGCGAGCCTGAGTGGCAAATGTGCCGGCCATGCCAACGGAACGGGGTCCGATATTTACCTGAGCGGTGGTTAGATTAATGAGCGCAACAACCAGTAAGATCGTAAGAGTAATTGTATTTTTATGCATGATTAGTCCTCCTCCTCGGCTTCCGGATCAACCAGGACTTTTAGTGCCCCATATAGCAGTATTTTTAGTGAATCCGTAGAAAGGAATTTGGAAGGCACCGGGTTTCCTTCCCCATCCGTTTCACCGGTTAATTGGACACTTGTCTTAACATATAATTCCTGAGAACCATCAAACAGATCAAATTCATCCTCATCTAAAATGACAGAATCCGTTCCGGTGTGGTTGGCAATTATATCAAGAGTCAATAATGTATCAGGTGAGCCAGAATCAAATTCTATAGTGTCGTGAGCTGCGTAAACCTCAATTTGTGTACCGAATTCAAATTGATTATCATACTTTGCATACAGCACCACCCGCTCTAATTCTTGCGGGAAATCTTCGGTATCTACCAACTCAGGATCCAGCTCTATGCTGGCATCTTCAGTGATTATTAATTCCAGTGGAGCATTAATCAAAAATTGTCCTTCAATGTACTGATCGGCAGCCACTGTACCAACCACATCCGCGGATCCCACGGTCGCCAGACCACTTGCAACAATTTTATCCGGAGAGATGTTTATCAAATCTTCCGCATTGGGAATTCTCACCTGATTACTGTCTGTTATGTTCCAACCGATTATTTGAGATTCGGCAAAATCACCATCTGCGTTAGTTGCCGTGATAGTCAGATTCAGCAATACCGGCACACCGATATTGCTGGTGAAATCCATTATCATTTCCACTTCCGCAAACTCGATCCCTTCCAGTTCGTCAGGCAGGGCGGTAATGGATTGTTCGATTGTATCGATATCAACAAAAACCGGGTCAATCATACCCGTTATTGACTGGAATGCCAGATCAACGATATTCACATCTACGGCAATTGAATCACCAAAAGTAAGCGTCATCTCCGTATCACTGGGAATAGCTATCCGGGATACATAATGCACGTTCTGATTATCCAGGGGCATCGAAAGAGTGTAGCCAGTAAGTGGAATTATATGCTCCTGAGAAGTTGTTTCTGATCCCAACTCCAGTGTAGTGTCAAGAGCGGTACCGCCCATTAGAAATTCGTCAATATGGAAATTAATATCAGCTGTAACACCAATATGATTTTCCATTCTCAGGACCAGCTGACCAGAATTCATGACAGCATCTTGTACTTTTGTGGCATTATCCAGGGATATAGTACTGGAATCAACCAGGGCATCCTGGGTAAAATAACCGGTGATTGACTCGAAAGTAAGACCGGCAATATTTATATTAATTGCTATGGAATCCTGTAAATTATAAGACCCGGATTCACCATATGGAGTAACAACATTTGCCACATAATTAAGCACCTGACTGTTGCGTTCCATCCTGAGAATGTGTCCGCTGAGATCAACCGGAATAGTTGTTAACCCCGGATTCAGGTCTTCGGGACCAATCTTCAGAGTATCACCATTGGGCATAAATAATTCCGGAAGAGTGATATTAACACCAGGGACACCACCAGCTGTTAAATTAATATTATTATCAATTTCAATATTCAAATTCCCATTGGATATCAAAGCTTCCAAAATCTCTGAATCAGAATCCATGTTCATGCCACCATCCACTGACATCTCCTGAGACTCCACGATACCCTGGAAAGTCTGGAAAGTGATCTGTTCACCAGCCAGCGCGCCAAACATATTAATATCAACCACAACACTGTCTGTTTCACTTAGTATCACCATATTGGGATCACTGTCATCAGTAACAATCTGATAGCTGTAATTGACGCTTTGATTATTAATCAGCATTACTAAAGTATGATTATCCATTATAAAAGTCTCATCACTGAGAGTATTC
>JABMPO010000146.1 GCA_013203015.1 Fidelibacterota bacterium | reverse complement strand
GTAAAAGCCAATCCAATCATCGCTGAAGTATTTAATAATTACATCAGCAACGCGATTAAATATGCTAAAGCTGGTAAGAAAATTGTCATCGAAGGAAAGCGGAAAGCTGACTTCATCACTATTGCTGTAAAAGACTTCGGTACTTCAATTCCTGAAATAGAATATGAACATATATTTGAAAGAAATATTCAGTTGAGAACGCAAGAAAAACGTGGTCGAGGGTTAGGTCTGGCAATTGTGAAGCGGATAGCTGAAGCACATAATGCTGAATTTGGGATTATTCCAAATAAACCGAATGGTAACATTTTCTTTATTAAAATTCCGCTGTAGAATAATGCTATAAATAGGGGTAGGATTTTCCGCTGATCATGAACTTTGAGTGCAGGGGTGTCCACTATTTTATTGATATTTGGTATAATTGAAATATTAAGAAATTTTCCTGCAAACCAATGGCTTAAAAGGACACTGCGTTCTCGACGATCTAAGGTTAAAAGCATGCCGGTCGAAGCTTCAGCGTAGACTGGTGTGCACTAACAGGACAATGTTTTTGTCTTGTTCTGTAATATAAATCATAGAATTGAGATAGCAGCAGACGTTTTTGGAGATTTGGACCATTCCGCCCTCAGTAACCATTACTGCCTTGATATCAATTGTCGCTACAACCTCACCGGTTAATGACTCTCCATCAGCCGAGTAGCAATCTTATCAGTTGTCAGAATGTCGTTCCAAATCTTGATCTCATCTATCAAGCTGTCGAAATAGTGATCGCGTAGGTTAAAATTAATAAATATTGTATATTCTTATATGAATCCGTGTCCTACTGTCTGCATTGAGTCATCATTCATATTTTATATTAATCCATAAGTGTCGGGGACTGCCATGAATCCAGACCAATCAAATAAAGATTTAAGTAAATCCAATGAACAAGATATAGAATCTGGTCAACCTGGTTTGAAACATTCTAATGATACTACTGTCAATCAGAAACAAAATATCACTGTGAAAAGAGGAATTGGTCGGAAAATTTTTAGTGGGTTTGGAATTGTTGGTCTATTGCTCACTGGTGCAATAATCATAACGTTATCCAGTATTGATTCATTAAACAAAAATATCCGATTGACTTATGATCATCCTTTAGCAGTAACGCGTGCATCAACACTGATCAAGTTTGAGATTGTGCAGATGCATCGCTCAATGAAAGATGTCACTCTCGCTGAGACCAGTGAAGCTCGAAATGAATATATCAAGTTAGTAGATATGAATGAGAAAGAGGCAATTCAACTATTTGACATTGTGCATCAGCAAATCCTTGGTGATGAAGGCCGAGAGCTGTCGTTAAATGCTTACAAGGCTTTTCTGGACTGGCAGCCTATCCGTGAACGGGTTATTGCTTTGGCGGAAGCGGGGGATTACCGGGAAGCTCAACGCATAACCCAGACTGAAGGGGATAATTATGTTGAGTTACTAAATGCTAAAGTAGATAAGTTGATAGATTATGCTGCAAATAAGGCCCAGGTATTCAATGCAGAATCTTCAAATATTGCAAATCGTACTTGGTTTACTGCTTTATTGACATTGTCCCTGAGTTTATTCATAGGCCTGGTTCTGACGTTTATTTTCACCCGAGATATCACTAACCGTTTGGCTATAATAAATGCTGCCGCATTAAAAATGACAGAAGGGGTATTAGATCAAAGCATTCAGATTAAAGGTAAAGATGAACTGACTACTGTCGCGGATAGTTTTAACACTATGGCCAGTCAACTTTTACAGTCGTATGAAGCACTTGAGGATAAAGTTGAACAGCGAACCAGGAAACTAATGGAAAGTGAAACGAAATATAGCACCCTTACTGAAAATCTGAATGTAGGAATTTACCGGAATACAGTAGGTCCTACTGGAAAATTTATTGATATTAATTCCGCCTTTGTAAAAATGTTTGGTTACGACAGTAAGGTTGAAATAAGCCAGATCAATGTTTCAGATTTGTATCAAAATCCAAGTGACCGTACTATCTATAATAATAAGATGTTGAAGAGGGG
>JABMPO010000145.1 GCA_013203015.1 Fidelibacterota bacterium | reverse complement strand
TCCTGGGGCATGCCAACTACTTCCTGTTTTGACGGCAATGTTTTATAGCGGCGGGGCAGGAAAAAGAATGCTCCATACTGTTCCCGTTCGAGATACGAAATTGCTGCTTCAATAGTCTCAGGATCGTTTTCATCAATACCGGGATTCTGGTTGGAACGGATAAAAATCAGGCTGTAAGTAGAATAACCAACCAGAATCAAGATTACCGAAGTCAGCGCCAGTGAAGAAATCCGGTGACGATTCTGGATCGCCCACACGGTTCCTACCACAACAGCGCCGATAATAACAGCAATGCTGATCAAGCCGAAACTACCTGCGATCCTTGGCAGACCCTTAATAATGCCGTTGTGAATAATCAGGAAGGTTATTCCGGTTATGGCAACCGTGACGCTAAATGATTTCCATTCGAATTCTTGTTTGCGGAAATAAATAATCAATGCGATAAACGGCAGCGCCAGCAAATTCAATAAATGGAGGCCGGTAGCCAGTCCGATCATGTAAGCGATAATCAATATGTAACGCTCATTCCCCGGCTTATCGGCCCTTTCGGACCAGTGTAAGACCAACCAGACAACGATAGCTGTGAAAAAAGTGCTCAGAGCGTAAACTTCCGCTTCAACGGCGTTGAACCAGTGACTGTCACTAAACGCAAATGTCAGCGCTCCAATCATAGCTCCACCAAAAGCGATGATGGCATCGCTTTTATTTTTTACTTCTCCGCGCCAGTGGGTGATGACTTTAACCACTATCAGATACAATAACATTACGGCAATCGCACTGAATAGTACCGAGGTCACATTGATCCGGTAGGCTACGTCGGGATTGAATGGGACCATTGAAAAAATACGTCCTAAAAGTAAATAGAGGGGGCTGCCGGGAGGATGGGGTACCCCGAGCGTGTGAGAAACAGCGATGAATTCGCCGCAGTCCCAGAAAGACACGGTGCGTGCCATGGTGGCATAATAAATAATAATTGATACAACCAGGGAAACCCCAGCCATAATTCGATTCCAGCGAATATACTCTTTACTAACCACGATTATTTTCCTCGGATTTATCTTCAGATTTTTCGGTTTGGCCTGGGGTGACAGATTCCGCTATCGTTTCATCTTTTTCAGATTCAACAACATAATTCATTTTTAATTCATGCAGAGCCTTAGCAAGATATTCCGACTCCCAGTCAGCGAGAGTGGTAATGCGCTCACTGATCATCTCCAGCATATCGATTGAAAACTGCGCTTGCTGCAAATTGAGCTGAATTTCACCAGTAACCGGATTTTTCATCTTCCCCAAACCAATCCAGGCTCCGGTAGAATAGGACGAAATTAATTGCAGGAACAAATGCTCGTTTTTAGTTGGCTCTTCCTTTGACATACTTTGCTTATGGATTAAACGGATTCACGGAATATTGTTTCACAGATATTTAAGGTTCTAAAATTAACTACACCGTGACCTTAAAACGTACTGAATAATCCGGCGATTTAACGGTTTCAATTCAGGGTATCAGGCTGGCAAATTCTTCGATTGTCAGTGTTTCCGGACGCCGGGTCAATTCGATGTTTTGCAATCCTTCCGCTGCCAATTGAAAACCCGCCAGGGAATTGCGCAGCATCTTGCGCCGTTTTGAAAAGGCGGCACCCACCAGCTTCTCAAAACGTTCGAATTTCACTTCTGAAACTATCGGCTGGTCCAATTTGCGCAGGGCGATTATGGCTGAATCCACTTTGGGCCGGGGCTGAAAGACTGTGGGCGGAATCGTAAAACAATAGTCCACTTTCAAAAACGCACCCACCATCACCGTCAAGCGCCCGTAGGCTTTGGTTCCGACTTTGCCGGTGAGACGTTCGGCCACTTCGCGCTGGACCATAAGGAAAGCATCGGTCCAGGACTGGCGCTGCTCGATCAACCAAAACAGAATCGGTGAGGTGATATTATAGGGAATATTACCCATGACCCGCACCGGTTTGGGAATCGGGAGTTCGGCCAGCTCCAGCAATAGGACATCACCGTGAATGAAATTGCAGTCCCGGAGATG
>JABMPO010000144.1 GCA_013203015.1 Fidelibacterota bacterium | reverse complement strand
GGGGCAATAACAGTAACCGAATCGCGGGATGTGAATTGATCAACGAAGGCTTTGTCGTAGGGAAATACGGTTTCGCAGAAGCTGGTTCTAATAATCAGCGCTCGGGAATACATTTGCGCTGCACTTTCGCCTCCCAGCTTTGACCAGGCATAACGGTTCTGCGGTAATAATTCATCGTGCTCGGAATACTGGCCACGATCCCCTTTAAAAACATAGTCAGTGGAAATATAAACCAGCCGAATGGCATGCTCAATACAAAGATTTACCAGATTGGCAGTCCCAATTATATTGGTGCGAATTGCCAGCGCGGGGGCGGCATCGACTTTAGGAGGGGAGGTGAAAGCCGCACCGTGAATAATTGTAGTAATTTTGAGATCCTGCAGGAATTCCGCCATTTGATTATAATCGGTAACATCAAACTTCTGATGCGGCGGAGCCAGAATATCCGGAACTAACCGGCAAATTTCACTGCCCAGCAAACCACTGCCACCGGTCAATAATAATTGCTGGCCTGTTACTTCCATAATCGATCAAATGTCAGTTTTTTCCCAAGAAAATAATCGATAGCCACGCTGCGATGATACATGAATTTATCCAGCGCCTGATCGGAAACAACACGGTTACGCTGTACTGCCCGGCGCTTACGTAATATCATGGGGAGATTGTCAAACAACCAACCGTGCGCCTGCACGATGGCGCTGATTTTCAGTGTATCAAATACCAATACTGATTTTACTACCACGAGAATATCCAGCAACAATCTGACAGTAAGCATTACAGCCAGTCTCGATGATGAATAATTCTTCATCATCATGAAAATACTATTACGGTGATTCCAGTATTCCTTTTTAAAACTCCAGGCCTTGATGGTTCCGCCGGCGTAGTGATAAATGACCGAATCGGTGCGGATACGTAAACGGTAGCCCTGTAAAAGTATACGCCAGCATAAATCAATTTCTTCCATGTGATGGACGAAATCATTATCCAGTAAACCGGATTTTTCCAGCACGTCTTTGCGAATTGCCATGGCGGCTCCGGACGTCCAGAACAAGTCGATATTTGTATCGTATTGACCAAGGTCCTTTTCGGTGGTGTAGAATACTCGGCCACGCATAAAGGGGAAACCAAAAATATCGATCATTCCACCGGCCGCACCAGCATATTCGAAGGAATCACGCTCGAGCATATGCCGTATTTTTGGTTGAACTGCGGCGATGCGGGGGTCCGATTCAAATTCTTCAATTATCGGCTCCAACCACCCCGGAGTTACTTCAATATCATTGTTCAACAACAACACGTATTTCCCGGCAGCCTCAGCAATTCCCGCATTATTGCCAGCGCTGTAACCGATATTGCCACCGCTGTTAACAACCTTAACTTGGGGATAATTCCGTTGGATATATTCTACACTGTCGTCAGTAGAAGCGTTGTCCACCATCAGCAATTCCACCTGCTGGTAAGTGGCTGCCAACAACGAGTCAAAACATTCCTTCAGGAATTGTTTGCCATTATAATTCAAGACAATAATCGAAATAAGCGGTTGTTTCATCATCTGTATGAAATACGTTTTTTCAGAATTATTCCCCTAATTCCTATTCAATGACTGCCGCGGCTTTCTGCTTTTGGATTTCCTCCAGCATCTGGCGCGCCTGGTTGTCTTGCGGAGCACCATCGAGCCAGGTCAACAGCACGCCTTCTGCTTCGGAATACAGTTCCATCTGTCGGTAAACCTGTAGCAACATTCCCACTACTTTGGGATTTTTAGAATCCAGTTGATAAAGCTCTTCAAAAACTGCTTTGCCCCGCTCGAATTCGCCCAATTCAAGGTAGGTCGCTGCGTAGTCTGCTTTATCCTTAATAGTGAGTCCCGGCCGTAAGAATAAGTCGTCAATAATAGCGCGCATCCGTTCATTTTCACCGATTGCACCAAAGAGGCGGCTGTACTGGAAATACAATTCCTTCGATGTCATGGGAATTGTGTTGATTGGGATTTTTTCATCCATGCGATTGAGAACTTTCAAAACTTCGCCGCGCAAAACTTCTTTTTGCGATGAGTCAGCGTTAACATCGGCAATACCGGTATATTCAAAATATTTGGCGACTGCCAACTGCATAAAAGCGCTGCGGTAATTCTGAAGCAACTTGACGATATTCGGATTATAGTAAACGTCCGGATTGTCCAGATTACGGTATTGATAGCCAGCCTGATAATCACGACTGAAATCATCAATATTGGTCATCAGGTTTTTTTCCATATTTTCAATATTCACATTATCGGCTTTATGGGATATCAATCTGAAAACCAGTCCTTCCATTTCAAGATATTTATCCAATCCGATCCGGTTGGATGGTGAGACAGTTACAGCAAAATATATTGGAGACCGCCAGGCATTATCATTGATAATCCGAATTATCATCAGATCCTGGACTTTGATGGCCGCATTCATATAGGTAGGCTTTACCGTCCATTCAATAAATCCATCTTTATTAACAGGATCGTTATTGACCGGAATTTTTATTTTCTGACTCTTCCAGCCCCGCACCGTCAAATTATCTATGGCGTTATCAGTCATGTTGATAAAACGTAAATTGGGTGGTCGCCGGTCACGCATTTGCTTGATATACCAGGGTGTGTTCAGCAAACTAAGATTCACAATGCTCACATCCTGGCGAAGATTCTCAACTTCCTGTAAATACCAGAGGGGAAACGTGTCGTTATCACCATTAGTGAAAATAATGCCATTTTGCTCACAGGATTGCAGCAGGTTATAGCTGTAATCCCAAGCCACAGAATTTCCGACCCGGTTGTGAGATTCGTAATTGGCCGTTAACATAACACCGGGAATCAACAGCAGTAAAACAACCATTGCCGCAATCGAAAGCCTGGACCCCAATTCTTTTTCTTTAAAATATTCTTGAATTCGCTCACTGATGGCAGCCGCGCCCACACCAATCCAGACGGCAAATACAAAGAAGCTACCAACGTAAGAATAATCCCTTTCCCGGGGCTGGGGATTATCTTGATTGATATACAATATGATCGCTAAACCTGCCATAAAAAACAGGGTCAAAAAGGAAAACGCCTCCTTCCGATCGCGGGCAAAATGGTGAAACATGCCGGCTAATCCCAGAATCAATGCCAGGGGTAATCCGAACTGGAACCAGTCGACGCCGTCTTCGCTGGAATTAGCTCCGAAGGCTGTGACCCCCGGATCGGTGGAAGGTCCCCGGCCGGCATATTGCCACAGGAAATAGCGCCAGTACATTTTGTAAACCTGATAATTCCAGAAATATTTCCATTGTTCCGGCAAATTGTTGAGCATGTATTTGCGATTCTGGGTGGAGGAGAAATCACGGCCATCCTGGGGCATGCCAACTACTTCCTGTTTTGACGGCAATGTTTTATAGCGGCGGGGCAGGAAAAAGAATGCTCCATACTGTTCCCGTTCGAGATACGAAATTGCTGCTTCAATAGTCTCAGGATCGTTTTCATCAATACCG
>JABMPO010000143.1 GCA_013203015.1 Fidelibacterota bacterium | reverse complement strand
TTATTAACCGGGTTTGCCATGGGATTACCACCACTTTGGAATATAGAAACTGGTCAAAGTGGCTTCGGAATTTTCGGATTAATGGAACAGGGATCCAATAATGGTCGTGGGGTGATTCCTGCTCCGCCCACTGCCTGGACTAGAATATATGCTGGCTGGGAAATACCACAAGCGGTTAGCCGTGATCAACTCAATCTACCAGCACGTGGAAATGGCAATTTGGTAAAAGTCATTATCAACGATTCCGAATACTTTTTAATTGAAAACCGTGTTAACTGGATTCATGATGATGTCAGCATCGATTCAATCCGCTGGCAATTGTACAATGAAGATAAAGTAATAAATGACGACGACGCTAGATTTCCACCATATATTGAAATAGTCATTGATTCGGTAGATATAACTAGAGATATGAATGGGGTCATTACGGCAGTACCTAATTATGATTTGGGACTGCCGGCTTCTGGTTTATTGATTTGGCACATCGATGAAGAACTGATTACGCAAAATATTGGCAGCAATCAAATCAACGCCGATAATACCCAAAAAGGTGTTGCTCTCGAAGAGGCTGATGGAGCCCAGGATATTGGTTTTGAATCAATTTTCATGTTCACCGATCCTTCTTCAGGTTTATTTGCCGATATGTGGTATCAGGGAAACCCCGAGCGTGACCGGCTTTATCCGGAACTAAAAGGGCTGCCGTTACAATTCGGACCATATACACACCCGGATACTCGATCAAATTCCGGGGCGACAACATTTATTCAATTCAGTGCTATTGGTGAACCTGAAGATACAATGTCATTTACTGTTGAAAATTTACTTTTTCCGGATGAACTTCCCGATTCTACCCTGAATATGAGATTTTCCATTGATCTTGATAACGATGGAATCGATGAATTAATCGGTGGCAGTAGTCATTTATGGTGGTCCCATCAGGATACAGTAAAGCCGGTGCCTTTTTATGATTTGCTGGGTTCCCAGTATGAATTGGTGGCGGTTGGAAATAATTTACCGGGATACTGCGGTCTTGGATTAGCCGAAATCCAGACTGATTCTCTGATAGTATCACTATTCAGGTTTAATCCCACAACTGAATTGGTTGAATCACTCTGGTCTTGGAAACTTAAAGCTGACAATGATTTCCGCATAATCGGTTCAACTAATGGTGACACAATTTTTATCGAAATGTTCGATATGTCTTATTCTTTGACAGCTGATGAATTGTTAGGGGTTGAAATCGAATTAGCAAGCCAATCTATTGGTAATTTTACCAACCTGTTGAATCCGGCTGCCGATAATGAATATTATTTAAGCAATAATTTTTTAATCAAATCACATTCAAATGGGGGGGACCAATGGTTTTACGCCCCTGAAATGGCAGTAATCAGTTTTGCTGTTGCTGATCTTGACGGCGATAGCTATTCCGAGTTACTGGTATTGGACGAAGCCGGAAATTTAATCGGCTTAAATCATAATTTGAGCTCGCTGCCAGGTTTTCCCATCGCACTCAACGGACAAGGTAATATCTTCATCAGGAATTTAACCGGTTCCGAATCACCGGAAATCGTGGTTCAGAACACAGTGGGAGAGATCCTCGTATTAAATTCTAGTGGTCAGGAAATATATCGCCTGGCAAATCCATTTTCGGATAAGATTCAAATATTGACCAATTTTCGAGGACGATCATCCATAATATCTCAATCAACTGTCTGGATGTTTGATTCATTGGAGGTTGAAAACGGAAACCAATGGAATTTGAAATATGGTAACCGGAATAACAGTCTAATGGTGCAGACAAATATTCCTCCAGTTCCCCGATCCGCCGGATTATTTGATCCACAGCGAACCTATTCTTATCCCAATCCTGCGCGCGGGGATAATATCAAATTCAGAATATTTGTAAAGGAAGCGATAGCGGTAAATATTCGAATATTCGATTTAGCGGGTTTATTCGTCGATGAACTTACAATTGACACTCCAGTAAAATTCGAAGCTAACGAAGTATTATGGAATGTTGCCCAGCTTGAATCGGGGATATATTTTGCTAACATCGAGGTTAAAGGTGCCAGCAAATCAAGCAATAAAATATTGAAAATTGGTGTGATACACTGATGAAAAATATCCGTTATCGGGTACTGTTTTATTGTCTTGTAGCTTTATCACCTGTATTTGGACAGCGTAATTACAACCACCCAGAACTTGATTGGCAGACATTTGAAACGGAACATTTTCAAATTCATTTTTATGAAGCAACCGAAGGCACAGCCCGAGAAGGTGCCACAGTTGCCGAATCAATTTATCCTCATGTTACAAAATTATATAACCACGAACCAGCGGAGAAAACCGATCTCGTATTTATTGACACCGATGATTTTTCAAACGGCATTGCTTTTTAT
>JABMPO010000142.1 GCA_013203015.1 Fidelibacterota bacterium | reverse complement strand
TTTTTCCCCGGCGATAATATCAATTGTGGCACCGAGTAAATCAATGTGGTCCAAGTCGATCGGTGTGATTGCAGTTACTGCCGGCTCAACAATATTGGTAGAATCAAGACGCCCCCCGAGACCAGTTTCCACAATAGCCACATCAACATTTTCGTTAGCAAAATACCATAGCGCCATGGCGGTTGTGGCTTCAAAAAATGTCGATTCGATCCGGTCAATGGCAACACGCTGATCAGCAATAAAATCGATTATGGCACTATTGTCAATGGGGAATCCGTTCACCCTGATTCGTTCATTGAAGTTCAGCAAGTGAGGAGAAGTATACAAACCAACCCGATAGCCGGCGGTTTTCAGGATCGCCGCGATCATTGCACAAGTCGAACCTTTCCCGTTGGTCCCGGCCACGTGAATTATGGGATAACTAGTTTGAGGGTTACCACAGGCCGTAAGTAATTGACGCGTGTGCGAAAGACCTGTTTTTATCCCCCGGCGTTGAAGATCGAATAACCAGTCCAGCATTAATTTATATCCACTGAAGCTATTGTTGGCCATTTTAAGAAATTAGCTCAGCTATTAATTATCCCTCGGCTAACACCAATTCGCGGGAATTTTTAAATTCAACGATAGCTTGATATAATGCCTTAGCGATTTTCTGACGATAAGCTGGTTTCTTCAACATTTTTTCTTCGGCGGGATTGGAAAGAAATCCGGTCTCTACCAAAACATTGGGCATACTTGCCCCGATTAAAACATAAAATCCAGCCTGTTTAACGCCCCGGTTGGGTGATTTACTCTGCTCCGATAGTTTAGTTTGGATAGTTGCCGCCAACTCTTCGCTCTCCTTCATAAAGGCGCTCTGAGCCATTGTGGCCATAATCAATGCTTCACCGTTTAAATCAGAATAGTGATTCGCCTGCTCCTCAAGTTTGATGACTTCATTTTCCCGGGCAGCAACTTCAATTGCATCGGCTGTTTTCCCCGGTCGCAACAAATAGGTTTCAAATCCCTTTATTTTTCGATTGGCTGACGCGTTGGCATGGATGCTAACGAATATTTTACCATTGGCGGCATTAGCAATTTTGGGTCGTTCGGAAATGGGAATGAAAACATCTTCATCTCTCGTATATACGACCCGAATACTAGTATTTTTTTCCAACAACAGGCCGAGACGTTTGACAATATCCAGGGTAATATCTTTTTCCTTAGTCCCATATTTACCGACACAACCACCATCTTTTCCGCCATGACCTGCATCCAGCACTACCGTGTCCAGGTACCAGCGTTTTTTAAGTCCTTTCAGGCGTGCCATACTGTCCACTACCGGTGTTCGCAGAGTGATTACAATCTCGGAAGGATCCCGGTTTTGATAAATTTCCTGACTTTCGATTTTTGGGCGCAGTCGAAAAGCTATTTGAACTGATTCTTCCAACTGGTCAACAAGTATCCGACGAATTGCCTGACCATAATTTGACCGAACAATCGTAGTCGAGTCCACTATCCCACCGGCTATAGTGATGTAAAACCAACCATTATCATGTATAAATGAGCTCAGATTCCCATCCGGAAAACGATCTTTTGTCTGGAGTCTGATAATCGTTCCATTGGTCTTATCTTCCACTATCAGGTTTGTTATATTGAAATTCACAACATCGATATCCAGTAACTGACGCCCCGAGTTATAAGTAATACCGGGTATTATCGTGCGATTCAGAATTGAGAAAAATGCTTCAGCGGGAATATAAACATCTTCACCAATTACCTTGGTATACATTGGCATTTGATAAACCTGCTCATCGATAATGACAAAACTCGATTTAGCTGAAATTTTAACTCGGTGATTGGCTATGTATAGTACAATTTTCTGCCGCTCAGGATTAACATAATAACGGCAATCCAAGATGCGGGCCAAATCAATGGTTGAAAAATAGGTTCCGGGGCCTCGGTCCAGTGTACGCAGTTTATCCTGACGCATATCGGTGCGGTATAACACCTTGATTGGTGCCGCTGTCAGCAGAACCGGCAGAATTAATAGCATCAGAATCCAATTACGTACCTTATTCATAAGGCGGGAATTTAACTGAACTAAAATTTTCCTGCCAGCACGAGTTTTGGGAGAATGTAGATAATTACAGAAATACATCAATAACCAATCCACCTTCATTGCCGGCTGATAGGATCTGTCGACCATCTGGATAGATCAATCGCAATCTGAAAGCAATTCGGTATAATTCGTCGCGCCGATACTCAATATAAATTCCCGGGTAAAATCCACTGGAAGTGTACATTCGACTCCGCATTTCTCCAGGAAGGTTCAAATCCCAAAAATACACTCTGCTTTGAAAGTGATAATTTTGTACATAAACCAAATCTAACCTGGCTCTGATAAACTTGAAATCTCTGGCAAGCAGCAATTCAAATCCGCGTCCAATAAAATTGCCGGTTTGCTCCGAATAAATCACATTATTGAATTGTGTTTTTATCCTGAACTGTCGATTAAAATTATAATAGTAAACCAGTTTAAATAGATTACTGCGAAAATAATGCGGCTTATTAGACAAGAATAAATATTTTATTTCTTCGACGGTTTTCCGAGAATATTTATTCTGAATTCGGACTTTGCTCGTTCCTCGCTGCCATTCCCACCGTAATGCCAACTCACTACCATTAATTGAAGATGCCTGATCAGACGGTACCATTGTCTGGTGATGCAAATCTCCGAAGATACTGATTGATTGATTATCGAAACGATATAGTAATCCCTGAAATACACCCAATTCATTCTTATATCTTCCAGACCATTCAGCAGATGGGTTGGATCGTACGCTCCAGTAATCGTTGGTAAAATACCGCAGTATTACTGCATACTTCAGATCACCATTAGCGGTATTGAATCCGGTAATTAAAGCGCGACTATCATAATAACCATGACCAATTTCAAAGAATTTGCTTGCCAAAGCAGTTTTATTTTTAACAAATATTGAAAAGGCTGGCTGCTGAAATGTAACTGACGTTGAATCAGAAATACTTACCGTCGCAGCGGAAAAACCGAGACTGTTTTTCCCGCTTTGCCAGGTACCAACCCCACAGAAAACATTTTCAACAAGGTTACCTTTTTCATTTTGGGCTGTATTAGATGTATGGTCTCCAGTAAAATTTAGCAGGGGTAATTCTGATTGAATAAATTTACCATCCCGGTTGTTTCTGCTCCAGGAAATGATCAAATCCAACTTATTCATTTGCTTATTCCAGGCGATACCGCGCAGGCTCCAATTTTCACTGCTACTCCGATAAGGTCTCAAGCCGGTTCCACTTCTGCCGGCGGTACGAATTGACTCAAAACCGGTGAAGGCAGGCGTTGACCGCCACAGATTTAATCCATAGCCAAATAATATTTGATGATCACCGATAATAAGTTTTGAGCTATTAAAATCAAGTTGAAGGTACCCGGAATAATAATCGGCAATTTGTTGTTCTCCGGGATCTCGTTCCATTAAAAACCCGACTTTGGAACCTGGGCCGGTAATTTGACCTCGCCAACGATACCTGAGACCATTACCAAACACTGCCATTTGACGAAAATTCAGCGCGGAAGCATATTCAACCGCTGAGGAATTCAATATTTGTATCAAACTGGCGGCATTGGCGGAAAGATTCTCGACCCCGGAAAACTTTTTTATATCAGCATTCCGGCGAATAATATCCATATCCCCGTCAGAAATGAAAGACAGTTGGCCAAATAATTCGAGCTGGCGGTGGGATATTTTTCCAGAGCTCTGCAATAGTTCATCCAATGCCAATAATTCCTCCTCCGACAGCGGATTTTCAGCATCGATAGCCAATAAAGTTACAATATCCGCAACGGAGTCAGGAAAGACCTGATCACCGATTAATATGATAGCCAATACCAAGTACTTGAGAGATACCAAGTTCTTGATGAAATGACACCAGATACTCAATTTTTACCTTTAATTTATTAATTTGCAATCCACCCACTAATTGCCCCGGGTTTCCATTATACCCCACACTGAACGATAACCATTTCACAATCTGAAACGCTACACCAAAACCCAATCGCCCCGGGTAAAGCAAATCCTGCTCCCATTGAATTATAGCTTGTAGTTTCGCAGTTGGGATTATCCTAAAGGTGGAGTTTATAATTTTGGGAAGATCGGTTACGGCAATTTGGGACGAAGATAGAATGATATTGTGCAAGTACACTGACCAGATCAGACCGTATTCCAGCTCAGCTACACAACCCAGGTTAATACCGGCAATGTTTGAACGGGGCAGGCCTCTTACTGCTAACTGGTATTGACTGAGGCCAAGCCCAATTGAAAACCGGTTTCTAAGAATATATAGTAGCCCGGTTTCTGCTACCCGTTCCTTATAAAGGCCTTCGGGACCAAATTCATTTAATTTTATCCCCAATTGAAATCGTCTGAAGCGTACAACACCATGAATCGAGTTATAAGTAAGTTCTTTCAAGTTAAACTGATTTTTATAGGTTGCCATTAATCTGAACTTGGGGGCGAAACCGGTTTTATCCATATTGTTCAGCATCATATTTAAAACTGGGGATGTACTATAAATGTCCGGTAGAGGATATTGTGACGAACAGTGTAATTCAAAGGCCGCATACAAACAATTGAACCACATCAATATCAGAAAAACCACCCTATATAATTTGTTAAGCATATTACAATTCCAACTAAAAGTGATCAATATTTGTGACAAGTTACAGCCCGCCGCCATAACTTGCAAACCGGGACAATACGCTGGGACTATTTCAGTGATTACTCCGGCGGAGTTGTATTACGTGCACCACGGATCACAGAATAAATGACAAGATAACGAATCAACAAGGGCAGTGGTATCAATTGAAAAAGGATCCAAACCAAGCTAAAAATCATTCTATTAAAAATCAGCCTCCCTTTAACAGACCA
>JABMPO010000141.1 GCA_013203015.1 Fidelibacterota bacterium | reverse complement strand
GTGCTTACGATAAATGTAATCGTTAGTAACAGTTGTCGCATCAAAAATGGTAGGACTTGATTCGGCTAATCGCCGGAGGAGAGAAACAGTTTCTCATTCAGATGGCGGCGTAATTCCATTTCATCCATATCGACTTTGATGAATTTTCCATTGTCGGCCATTGAAACCCGCCTTTTTTCTTCGGATACGACAATTACAATAGCATCCGTTTCTTCTGAAATTCCCAGCGCGGCACGGTGTCTGGTACCCATTTCCGGATCCACCATTGCACTTTCCGTCAGTGGCAAAATGCAACCTGCGGAATCAATGATATCGTTTTGAATAATGACTGCTCCATCATGCAATGGTGAAGTCGGATTGAAGATAGAAATCAATAAAGCCGTATTTACTTCAGCATTCAGGATGGTCCCACTTTCCTTATAACTTCTTAAGCCAGTCTCCCTCTGGATTACGATTAGCGCTCCCCAGCCTCGTTTTTTCAATTCATTGGTCAGTTCGGCAATCGATTGAATGACTCTGGAGGTTCCCATTCGAAAAATCGTACGAATGAACCTCGTTTGACCGATGTATATCAACAAACGGCGTAATTCAGGCTGAAATAAAATCACAAATGCCACAACCCAGACAGTCTGAAATTGATTAACCAGCCAGGATGTCCCACTGAATCCCAGCGCGTTAAAGAGAAATGATAAAAACAGGATAATAATGAGTCCCACCAGCATTTGCCCTGCACGGGTATCACGGAAATAAACATATATTTTATAAAATATCCAGGTAGCCAGAGCGATATCAATTATGTCAATCCAGGATATGTTCAAGAACCCAATCTGGATTAGCAACAATGGTATCATTCTATTAGTGCTCCACGAATATGATCAGTTATTACGGCAACTCGCTTCATTTCGAGAACGTCGTGTACCCGCATTATACTGGCACCATTCAAGATACCACAACTCACAGCGGCAGCAGTACCTTCGACGCGATCTTCCGGTGGCAGATTCAAGGTCAAACCGAGAAAAGATTTTCGGGATGGACCCAATAAAACGGGAAAACCTAATTCCGTAATCTGGTTCAAATTACGAATAATTTCAAAATTATCATTAATCCGTTTCCCAAATCCAATGCCGGGATCCAGAATGATGTTTTCCGGTTTTACACCACCTGCTAAGGCAAAATCGATTCGTTTGGTAAAATGATCAACCAGCTCAACCATTAAATCATTGTAGGTGGGGTTAGTTTGCATATCCTGCGGCGTACCTTTGATGTGCATAATAACCACTGGCACATTGAATTCGCTGGCGACCTGAACCATTTCAGGATCGAATGTTAAACCGCTAATATCATTGATCATATCAGCGTCCTTCTCCAACGCTGCCCGGGCAACTGTTGATTTATAAGTATCGATCGAAATACAAGTATCCGTAGAAGATCGTAATGATGTAATCACCGGGATGACGCGCTTCAATTCATCATCAATTGATATTGGGTTTGCGCCAGGACGGGTCGATTCGCCGCCAATATCTATAATATCAGCGCCAGCTTTGATCATATCCATACCGTGGGCTACAGCCGCATCCTGATGAAAATACCGGCCATCTTCACTAAACGAATCCGGAGTGACGTTCAGGATACCCATTATAGCTGTGGGTGTATGCTGACTCCTGATTTTAGTGATTAATTCTGAATTGACCATTGCAGCTAATTAGCTTAATTAGGTGCGCTCCGGGTTGATTTTGGGCTGGTATTTTTCTGATCGGATGCCGGCTTTCTGGGTGCACGCCGATGCGGTTTTCGAACTGGGGATATTGGCCGATTGATATTTTTTCCGGCAATAATTTTTTTAATATCATCGGCATCAATGGTTTCATATTTCAGCAGTACTTCGGCCAATTTTTTCAATATTTCCAGATGGTTGCTTAGAATTTGTTCAGCACGGTTTTGGGCATTACGTACGAGTCTGACGGTTTCTTCGTCGATCATGCGCGCCGTTGATTCGCTATAATCGGCATGACGTTGAATTTCACGCCCCAGAAATATCTCTTCATTTTTCTTACCAAATGCCATTGGTCCCAAGCGCTCACTCATCCCCCACTCGCAAACCATTTTGTGAGCTATCTTAGTCGCCTGTTCGATATCGTTGCCGGCACCAGTGGACAATTCATCAAATATCATTACCTCAGCGCTACGTCCACCCATAAGAATAGCCAATCGACCCTCAATGTAGGTTTTCGAATAACCATGTTTTTCATCGATAGGAAGCTGGGTTGTTATTCCGAGGGCTCGTCCCCGTGGTATTATTGTCACCTTGTGAATCGGATCAGCACCTGAAATCATGGACGCTACCAGCGCATGTCCGGCTTCATGATAAGCAATCAGATTTTTTTCTTCATCGGATAAGATCATGCTTCGGCGCTGGATCCCCATCATGACTTTATCTTTGGCATCTTCGAAATCTGTCATGTCGACCGAATTCTTGCGTTTGCGAGCTGCCAGCAAAGCAGCTTCGTTGACCAGATTTGCCAGATCGGCTCCAACCAGTCCCGGTGTTCCTTTCGCCAAGGTGGTCAGGTTGACGCGTGATTTATTAATCACAATGTTTTTTGTATGGACTTTTAATATACCAAGTCGGCCCTGTAAATCTGGGGCATCAACCACAATTTGTCGATCGAAGCGACCAGGTCGTAACAACGCTGGATCCAGCACATCCGGACGATTGGTTGCCGCCAAAATTATCACCTGCTGATTTACCTCGAATCCATCCATCTCAACCAACAATTGGTTCAAAGTTTGCTCACGTTCGTCATGGCCGCCCCCCAGCCCGGCACCCCGTTGGCGACCGACAGCATCGAGCTCGTCGATAAATATAATACAGGGCGAATTCTTCTTACCCTGCTCAAACAGATCTCGTACCCGCGAGGCTCCAACACCGACAAACATTTCGACAAAATCAGCACCACTCAAACTAAAGAATGCAACGCTGGCTTCCCCGGCTACCGCCCGTGCCAACAACGTTTTTCCCGTTCCGGGAGGTCCTACCAGCAGCGCTCCTTTAGGAATTTTAGCTCCCAATTTTTCATACCGTTTCGGGCGCTTGAGAAAGTCAACAACTTCCTTGAGCTCTTCCTTCGCCTCAATACAGCCTGCCACGTCGTCAAAAGTGACCTTGGGCCTGTCTGAGGTCCATATTCGGGCGCGACTTTTGCCAAAACTGAAAATTCCTTTCATTCCACCGCCGCCACCTTGCATTCGGCGCATAATAAACAACCACACACCAATCAGTAGTAGCCAAGGAACAAAATTGAGCATATAGCCACTCCAATCAATGGTTTTCTCTTGAAAACTATAGCGCAAATTGTAATCATCCCATTCCTGTAATGTCTCCGGTAAAACATAGGGGATTTTCAGATAAACTTTGGTTACGTCATTAATAACGCCGTAACTCTTGGCTATTGTCTGGGGTATCTCCAGTGTACCATGGAACATATCATCCATAATAACAGCTTCTCTAAATAGCTTCTGAGTCAGGAAGTCGCGATATTGAAAATATTCAATTTCAATTTCTTTCCCACCCTGATTGGTAAACAGGCCAGAGAGAATAATGGCTGTCATCAGGATCAGAACCCATATTAGCGATGTTTTACCTGCCCGTTTCCATTGAAAAGTGTTGCCGATCGGTTTTTTGTTTTTAGAATTTGGTGTAGTTGGCCTTTTTGGTTCTGGTTTTTTCTTCTGCATCTCCGGTGGTATCGGTTTGGGAATTATTTTTTTCCTTCGCGATGTGTTTTTCTTATTTTCCATGAATTATAATGTTCCTTTCACCCGGTAAATTGCGGGTAAATGTCGTAATTTTTGGTCGTAATCAAGGCCATAGCCCACAACAAAATCTGGAGGTATTTCAAAACCCACGTAATCAATGGGAAACTCAATCCTGGTTACCTCCGGTTTCATTAATAATGTCACAATTGTGACTGATTCAGGTGTTGCCCCCTTCATACGATCTTTGAGAAATTTTATTGTCAGGCCAGAGTCGATAATATCCTCAACAATGATAACTTGGCGACCGGTTATATTTGCGGAAATATCTTTTAGCAAGGTTACAGTACCGGTTGATGATTGCCCGGCATAACTTGATAATTTGATAAAATCCATCTCGCAATCGATGGTCATAGCCCGCATTAAATCAGATAGAAAAATAAAGCTGCCGTTTAGAATACCAACCAAGATTGGTATCTCATCCTTGAAACGGGTTGATAACTCGGCTGCTATTTCCTGTACGCGAGTATTTATCTGATCAGTTGAGAGCAGTAATTCCAGATCATATTTATTTTCTAACATTATTCACCAACATAGCGTTCAATTGTAAGTTCCACAAATGATTTTGTAGCGCTGGTTATTTTTACCAGATCGCTCAATCTTCGACCGCAAACCCAGATTATCTCATTATCGGCTTCGAGAATCAATTGTTTTGCCTTCTGAAATCGATCAACCCTGGCATCAATTAAAAGATCACTGATTTTTTTTGTACCACCCATTCCAAGCGGTCTGAAATGATCACCGGGCAGCCAGTTGCGCAAAATCAGTGTTTTGCCCTTTAAAAAGCTGGCATCAATATACTCTGACCAAGGCGTATCGGTAAATTGCTTAACCGCTTGCACTTCCCGCCATTTCAAGATGTAATTGCCACAGTGGGTATCGGTCCCGGGTTTAACCTTAACCTGATATTGATCAGTATTATCAAGTGTGAGAATGAAATCTTCTCGATTACGTAAAATAACCCAGCCATCAGTCAATTCCAGAAATCGTCCGGTGGTAGCATTTTTGATAAAATCAATCAGGTTATTCCAGCGATGTCTTCGCCAGGACTGATCACTTGTGTCAGCGATTTTCCTGATCAAGCCTACTTGCAGTAGAACAGGCAAACTTTTAAGCGAATCAGCGACCAGAGTAATAGATTCACCAGCACTTGATCTAATCACCTGATCGGCTATTTTTTCGGCCGAGAATGCTATCAGTTCATCCATTTCAACTGCTCGTGAGCTGAGAAAATTCACTGCCTTC
Source organism: Fidelibacterota bacterium (assembly GCA_013203015.1). GTDB lineage: Bacteria > Fidelibacterota > Marinisomatia > Marinisomatales > TCS56 > JABMPO01. The sequence goes on along the minus strand of JABMPO010000141.1, from coordinate 8,080 downwards.
AATAGCCCGTTTTCGGCTTCGAGCCAGGGAGCGACAATTTCATGACGATAGCGGTTGCGACGAAATCGCAGCTCATGATTGGATGGATCCTCCATCCAATCAATCTTGTTCTCTCTGGCAAAATCCCGGATTTCAGCCCCGGAAAATGGCAGTAGCGGCCGCACAATAGCACCAATTTGCGTTCGGATTCCTTTCAAGCCATCAATTCCGCAGCCATCTCCAATGTGCATTAACACTGTTTCGACATGGTCATTCAAATGATGGGCTGTAGCGATAAAATTATATCCTTGCTGATCAGCAATCTTCTGGAAAGCGGTGTAGCGCTCGGTCCTACCCCAGGCTTCGATGCTGATTCCCTTAATTATTGAGCCAGGATCGAGCGTTTCCAAATAATAGGCTATTTGGTATTTTCCACAAAGTCGTGCAACAAATTCCGCTTCTTGTCCGGCTGCCGGTCTAAGATTATGATTGATATGGATTACGCCAAATCTAACCGAATACTTTTTGGCTAATTTCAGAGATAAATGAAATAACACTACCGAATCAAGTCCTCCAGATACAGCTAATAAAACGCGCTGATCACGGAATGAATTCCAGTTTTCACAGACATTTCGCTCAAACTTCGTATACAAATTTTTTACTTTATTTTTCCTGTCAATCATTATAATTAAGTGTTCTGCGGATCAATACTATTACTACTCAATTTATTTATTCAACAATGAAGCATTCCGGATTCTGGTTTGAAGTGGGCCAATATAGGGATTCTGCTGTAATTCTTGATCACGATTGGTATCAGGTCCATGCCCGCAATGGATAATATCTTCCCCATTGAGAGTTGAAAATAATTTTACCAGCGATTCTTCTAATGCGTGCCAGTTTCCGCCCGGTAAATCGACCCGCCCGACTGAACCATTAAAAAGGGTATCCCCGACGAATACATGGTTCCCAATCCGGAAACAAGTACCGCCAGGAGTGTGCCCCGGCGTCTCGATGCAAGTTATTTTAAATGGTCCAATCACCAATTTGTCTTCTTTTTGAAACCAATGATTACCTACCGGTGGGGTTCCGGGTGGTAAACCAAACATAATACAGGCAGATTCATAATGACTAAGAATTTGTTCTTCATTTTTGTGTAGATAAAAGGGAATTTCATAGCGCTGCGTTAACCCGCTGACCGCACCAACGTGATCAACATGAGCATGGGTATTCAAAATCGCCACTGGTTTAATCTGCAACTCGTCGCAGGCTGCAATTAGTTTATCCGGATCCGCACCGGGATCGATGAACAGCGCATTCCTAGTTTTTGGATCAACTACCAAAAACGTGTTTTCCTGGAAAGGACCTACAACAAAATTGTGTACGTTGATGGCTAAATCTCCTGAAAGAACAAATCGCCGAGACACTGGATTTTATCTTCATAGGAATGGGGAAACATCAACCATTCTGCGCCAGAAATACTGCTTAATAGGGAGTTACCATCCTGTGGTGTAAAGCAAAAACCACTAATTTCATGATCTTTACGAACATTTAAGGTTTGTTCAACCACCACTGTCTGATTAAGTATGCGACCATAATGTCCCTGATCACGACCGAATGAAAATACCGTGCTGGTCATATCTTTAGTCGTCATTGCAACTAACAGATTCGCTCTGAGGCGATCCTTAACATCGTTCAGTGTAACGGGCTCTTTGACCTTCAAATTGAACCACAAAACATGCATATACTGACTGTTGACTTTCATTGCCGAGGAAAACAGGTTCAAATCCATGTTAAGCGTTTTGAACAATGCTGCGGCATCAACAGCATGATGTGAGCCATACAAATCGGAACTATGTTTGCCAACCTGGGGAGCGGGAATATAGTTCCCAACCTGGCTTAAATCATTGGCGCGTCTAACGCAGACAAATCGGGCTTCCAAAAGATTATCAGGGTCGCTATCATTATAAAGGGCTAATGTCTTTGCAATACAGGCCAGATTATGGGTATTGCAAGATACAATTTGTAAGTATTTATCGCGTCCTGAGACCAACGCTCGGTCATTTACCCCACGAGCATATTTTTTGCCAAACCCATCTTCGCTACCCTGTGCGATAAACCCATTTACGGTATCCTCAAAACGATGATAAAATTCTTGTTTGTTATAATTTCCGATACCTTTTGGTGTGCAATCAATAACAACCGAAGCCCGCCGAATGGCTTCTTCGGTTTCCAATTCAGGGTCCATTCCCAATTTGCGAAAATCAGTGTTACGGTTCTCATCAGTTGCCAACCGCGCCCCACGATGCACTAAACCATGAATTTTCGGACGATCACTTTTCAAAGGTGAATTTTTGTGAAAGGTAACTTCATCAACCCCCAATTGATTTTTATAATCACACAATAATCCGATTAATGGTTCACCAATTGTGCCGGTTCCAATAACATGGACAATTTTACGTGACATATTATTTATTCCCCACCTGGATTTTATTTTGATTTAATATTGATTTTCCTCTGCGAAACATTATGACAAACCAGCCAATAACGCTTCCCAAAACCAACGAATAGGTGCAGATAAAATGAGTAAAAAATTTGTATTCCATGATAATCCTATTGATTTTCAGCTTTTAAATTGAGAATGCGGATTCGCAACCACAACATTCCTGAATACAGCACTGTAAAAGTAAATAATGAAAAGAAAAATATGCTCATTATCCCGGCCGGCTGACTGGCCATTTCAACTTGCGGGTGAGATTGAACTTCTGGCGCCCATAAACGAACAGACATAAAAATAATAGGTACATCAATAAAGGCGATAATACCCAGAATGGCAGCATAACGTGCTACTCTTTCCGGTGCACCGCCGAATTCTCGCAGCATGAAATAACCGATATAAATCAGAAACAATATGAGCGTCGTAGTCAGGCGCGGTTCCCAGTTCCAAGCCTTCCCCCAAGCTGCGCTGGCCCAGATCGGTCCGGTAATCAATACCAGGATTGTAAATAAGGTACCAATCTCAGCCGCTGCCAGACCAACCCTGTCCCAAAAATAATTTCGGGTTTTCAGGAATATTATTCCTGCAACTAAAACCACAAAAAATGACAGGAAGGCTACCCAGGCACTGGGCACATGGTAGTAAAATATTTTTTGAGCCCATTGTTGAGCCGGATGCATGGGACTTTTGAGTAGAACATTAAACAGGTTGGCTGCCATCAGCAATATCATTATTACATAGCCAACACGAATCTTTTTATTAGGGATTAACATATTATCATTCTTCAGTTATGTGATCAAAAAATAAATAGCCTGCCAACCCGAATACAACAGTAAATGTAACCATTAATTGGAACCAAGTCTGCCAGGTGGCAAATAACTGATTATCAAATATGGCGGTTGTAGCTTTTACACAGGCTATTATGTTGGGCGATACCAGGGGAAACAACAAAATCGGCAGCAGCACTTCGCTCATCTTGGCGCGCATCGCCAATCCGGATACAATACTGCCAATAGCCATTATTCCCGCATTCCCAAGGATTATGATACCAATCAGTCTCCCCCATTGTACCGGAATATCCAATTGCAAAAATAAAAAAAACGGAGCGGTAATCAGCAATTCCGCAATGACTAAAAACGCAGTCCCGGCCAACCATTTTGACAGGAATATTAACCCTCGATCAAAAGGCGCTGATATTATCATACTGAATGTATCAAATTCTTTCTCATGACTGAACATACGATGCAAGCCAAGATCGGCGATAAATAATACCATTATCCAGTATAGTCCGGGTGCGAATTTTTGAAACACAGCCGGCGAAACGTTAATAGAAAATGAAAAAATCAATATTACCGCCAGACCAAATGTCAGCATTGATGCACTGATTTCTTTAGAACGTAATTCCACCAAAAATTCTTTTTTTAACAGATGTATCAACATATTAGACCAACAAGTGCCTAAATTGATCTCGTGCTGTGTTTATATCAGTTTCGGCTATATTAAAATTGTATTGGATCGTACCACGATTAATAACTACTAACCGGTGACAAAATTGCCAACTCCATTCAAAATCATGGGTCACCAGCAAGATCGTTCGGTTGGTGCTTTGCCATTGCCGCAATATTTTTTCAACTAATTCCCGGCCCTGTTCATCCAAACCGGTAAACGGCTCGTCGAACAACAGTAATTTCCAATCGATCAGCATTGCCAGCGCCAGTTTCAAGCGCTGTAACATTCCCTGGGAATAAATCCTGATTGGGTCATCAGCCTGTATAGTTAAACCCACTATTTCTAAAACTTCTTCAATTCCAGGTTCGGTAGTGGGTGACTTGTATAACCGGCTGAATAATCCCAAGTTTTCTTTGGCTGAGAGCGGCGGGTACATTCCCGGTGCATGTCCCAGGTAGAGAATTCCCCGGCGATTTTCAGAATCACCTTTGAGAAGCGATTTACCGGCGAACTTCACTTCGCCGCTGTTGGCTGTGGATATCCGTCCTAAAATTCTTAACAGGGTCGATTTCCCAACACCATTTTTCCCCATTAGAGCAATTATTTCACCGGCCGCAATTTGCAGGTTCAGATCATTTAACACCGGACGGTGATAAAACGATTTTCGCAGATTAGTGACAGTTAACAAATTGACCTGCAGTTTTATTTTTTCTTTAATTCATTTATCTGACCAATCAGGCCGGAGGCTTCGGTCTTTAGCCTGAACCGAGTAGAGCTATAATCTTCTTCGGTCAACAATCCCAATTCAGATTCCAATTCAATCTGCTTAATCTGGTGGTAGAGAGCTAATTTCTGATCTTCCAGATTTTTTAGCTCGATTACGATCGTTTTGGTTGCTTTACTAACGGGTTTGAAAAGGGGCTGAGCAACCAGTATGATACTGCCGGCGAAGAGAATAAAAATTAATAAAATTTCCATTATTGTTTCCTCCTTTGCGGCCATAATGCAAACAAAGTACCGATGACAAATATATAACTGCCGATCCATACCCAGTTTACCAGGGGATTAATCATAATTTTGAATGAAGCTGACTCAGTTTGAGAATCATACCCGGAGAAAACGGAATATATATCCTGCATTAGAGTCGTATGAATATCCAATTCGCTATGAGGTTGCCGCTTTCGTTGATCGGGATCGCGGTGAAAATAAATTCGCTTTTCCGGGAACAGTTCGGTCACGGGACCTGCTCCGATCTCAGTAACCCGGAGATGGGCGATCCAGGCAAAGTGATTGGAGCGCTCAATGGTGGATATCTTAGCCAATTCAAATTCATATCCATCAAGATGAAATTTATCACCTGCACGCACGGCGATCTCAATTTCTTTGTCAAAGGCTTTCCCGGTAAATCCAACAAACATCAGAACAATACTAAAATGGACAATGTATCCGCCATAACGATGACGATTTTTTCGTAACATCCGCCAAAAGGCTAATGGTGCTGGTTCACCGAATCTACGTTTTCTGGCCATTATTCCGGCCACGAACTCAAGTAAAATTGTTGTGGTAACAAAAATCGCCAAGGTGAAAGATATCAGGATATAGCCCTTCATTCCGATCAACAGTAAGACTACCAAGCCTACCAGACTGATCATTATAGGCCAGGAGAATTGCTTGATCAACCGGGCTTTGGAAGTACGACGCCAAGCCAACAAAGGACCGATTCCGGTCAATAATAATAATGCCAGCCCAATTGGAATATTAACCTGATTAAAAAATGGCGCTCCTACTGTTATCTTAGTTCCCCGTACTGCTTCTGTCAAAACCGGAAACATCGTTCCCCAGAAAACGGCAAAACACATTACAATAAAAACGACATTGTTAAATAAGAATCCACTTTCACGGGAAATAAATGATTCAATCCTGTTGGTCGTACGCATAAGCGGCAATCGATAAATCAGCAGCAGGAATGAACTAACCAATATCAGGAATACAAATCCCAGAAAAAGTGGTCCCAGCGATGAGGTTGCGAATGAATGAACCGATGACATTATTCCGCTACGGGTCAGGAAAGTACCAAAAATGCTAAGGGTAAAAGTCACGATAATCAAAACCATATTCCAGACTCTTAACATATCACGCTTTTCCTGAATGATAATGGAATGGATAAAAGCAGTGGCGGTGAGCCAGGGCATCAGCGAAGCGTTTTCCACCGGATCCCAAGCCCAATATCCACCCCAACCTAATTCCTGATAGGCCCACCAGGCGCCCAGCAGAATTCCAATTCCGAGAGCCAGCCAGGTAACCAGCGTCCAGCGTCTGACGATGCGAATCCAATTAGCGGAGGAATCTTTGGTAATCATGGCAGCCATGGCAAAAGCAAATGGAATTGCAAACCCTACATAACCAAGGTAAAGGGTTGGTGGGTGTATAGCCATCGTAACATTCTGTAGCAATGGATTCAGACCATTGCCATCGGCTACGATTATTCCCGCCTCTACCGGGGTAAATGGATTAGTAATAAAGTTGGTCATAAACAGGAAGAACAACTGAATCGTAGTAACTATAATGATCACCCACGGCATGAGCGATTGATTGCTATTCCAATTCTGATAAATAATAATCAGAACATAGATAGCCAGAATAAATACCCAAAACAGCAACGAGCCAGCCTGTCCGGCCCATAGGGCAGAAATTTTGTACAGCAACGGCGTTGCCCGGCTGGTATAGTGCGCAACATATTCAAGATTGAAATTGCTCACAATCAACTCACGGGCCAGCACCATGGTAGCAATGACTACCAGCGCCGCTGAAATCAGGGCTGCTCTTCTACCACTAATAAATAACCGGCTATCATTATTCTTTATATAGAATAACAATAAAATGATGGTTAATAATGAAAATCCCAGTGCCAGATTCTGAGATACGGCACCAAGTGTCGCGAAAGTATTGATCATATTTTTTCTAAATCGTAAGAGTTTTCATCGCGTAAATCCCCCTCATAACGTGAGGCACATTTTGTCATCAGATTGTCCGCATAAAATTCATTTTTTCGATATTCTCCCTCGACAATGACTTCACAATCATCTTCGAATAAATCGGGACGTGTTTTATTATAATGAACTTTGATAGTGGCCTCGCCCTGCTGAAGAATGAACTCCATATCCAACAGATCGGTTTTCGATATCAAAATACTACCAACCTTTACGTTACCACCTAACCGGAAACGGCTTTGGTCATAATTTCCACTTTGTAATTCTGTCACCGACAGAAAGGGCACTTCTTTTCCCTGGGTTCCGGTTGTTATCCACATGAGAAATAATGCGACCACCACCACTACCGCCACTGCAATCTTCGATCTTTTCATCTTCGGTCATCCTCTTTCTAAAAAACGGTTGTTTCCTGCCATTCACCAAATTCGGATTTCATGGCAATCACTATTTCCCCCAGTGTTGCATATGCTTTGGCCGCTGCAATAATCGGCGGCATCAAATTTACATCGCTGGCACAGGCAGCGGATACTGCTTGCAGAGCTGCTTTGACCTGCATTTCATCCCGTTCAGCTCTAAGTTTCTTGATCGCTGCTAACTGTGCCTGCTCGGATTCCTTACCAATCTCCAGTAATGGAATTTCAATTTCTTCATTTTCTTTAATAAAATCATTTACACCGACGACAATTCGACGCTTGCTGTCAATTTTCCGCTGATAATCAGATGCTGCATAGGCGATCTCACGCTGGAAAAAGCCATCTTCGATGGCAGGTATTACGCCACCGAATTTATCAATTTCGTCAAAATAGCGTTCGGCATCGGCTTCCATCTTGTCGGTCAATTGTTCAACATACCACGAACCTCCCAATGGATCGATCACATTGGTAACGCCGGTTTCGAAAGCAACCAGTTGCTGAGTCCGTAATGCAATTTCAACCGCTTTAGCAGTCGGTAGAGCTAACGTCTCGTCCATTGAATTAGTATGCAGGGATTGAGTTCCACCCAAAACACCTGCCAGCGCCTGAAAACTGGTGCGGGCGATATTAATTTCCGGTTGCTGGGCAGTCAGCGAACAGCCAGCGGTTTGGGTGTGAAATCTTAATTTCCAAGATCGGGGATCTTTGGCACCATATTTTTCCTTCATACGCCGAGCCCAGATACGCCGTGCGGC